>NZ_JBJHAL010000024.1:0-72171 GCF_054050995.1 Blastococcus sp. SYSU DS1021
CGTGGCCGGGCACCCCCGGGTGCCCGGCCACGGCCGTCCCCGGGTGCCGGGAGGGGGGGTGGACGCGCCCGCCCCGGACGCGGGAGCGAGACTCGGCACCATGAGCGCACCGGCCCCCACGACGACGGGCACCGACGACGGCCGGTCGGTGGTGGCCGAGCTGCGGCGCGCCGGCATCGGCGACGTCGACGACTCGGGGCTGGCCCGCGCCCTCTACTCCTCCGACGCGTCGCTGTACCGCGTCCTCCCCCGGGCCGTGGTGCGGCCGCAGCACCCCGACGAGATCGTGGCGGCGCTCGAGGTGTGCCGCTCGCTCGGGGTGCCGCTGACCGCCCGCGGCGCGGGCACGTCGATCGCGGGCAACGCCGTGGGCACCGGCGTCGTGCTGGACACCAGCCGGTACCTGTCGCGGGTGCACGCGATCGACCCGGAGGCCCGGACGGCGACGGTGGACCCCGGCGTGGTCCAGGCCGCGCTGCAGACCGCCGCGCGCCCGCACGGGCTGCGGTTCGGCCCGGACCCCAGCACGCACAACCGCTGCACGATCGGCGGGATGATCGGCAACAACGCCTGCGGGTCCCGGGCGCTGGGGTACGGCCGGACGTCGGACAACGTGGTGGGGCTGGACGTCGTCACCGGCACCGGTGAGCGGCTCCGGCTCGGTCCGGGCACCGAGCCCGCGCCGGGCGTGCTCGAGGACCTGCACCGGCTCGTCGCCGGGCACCTCGCGACCGTGCGCACCGAGCTCGGCACCTTCGGCCGGCAGGTGTCGGGCTACTCGCTGGAGCACCTGCTGCCCGAGCGCGGCTTCGACGTGGCCCGGGCGCTGGTCGGCAGCGAGGGGACGCTCGCCGTCGTCCTCGGCGCCACCGTGCGGCTGGTCGCCGACGCTCCCGTCCGGGGGCTGGTGGTGCTGGGCTACCCGAGCATGGCCGACGCCGCCGACGCCACCCCCGGCCTGCTCCCCCACGAGCCCACCGCGGTCGAGGGGCTCGACCAGCGGATCGTGCAGCGGCTGCGCGACGTGCCCGCCGCCGTCGTCCCCGAGCTGCCGCGCGGCGACGGGTGGCTGATCGTGGAGCTGACCGGCGACACCGTGGCCGAGGTGCAGGGCAAGGCGCAGGGGGTGCTGGCCGACGCCGGTGCCCTGGACTCCCTCGTCGTCACCGACCCGGCGCACGCCGCGGCGATCTGGCGGATCCGCGAGGACGGCGCGGGGCTGGCCAACCGCACCTCCGACGGCCGGCCCGCGCACGCCGGCTGGGAGGACGCCGCCGTCCCGGTGGAGCGGCTCGGGGAGTACCTGCGCGGCTTCGAGGCGCTGCTCGACGGCCACGGGCTGCAGGGCGTGCCCTACGGCCACTTCGGCGACGGCTGCGTGCACGTGCGCATCGACTTCCCGTTCGGGGAGGGGCCCGATCGCGGCCGGTCGGCCTACCGGTCGTTCGTCGAGGACGCCGCCCGGCTGGTCGCCGGCTACGGCGGTTCGCTGTCCGGGGAGCACGGCGACGGGCGGGCGCGCAGCGAGCTGCTGCCGCACATGTACTCCCCCGCCGCCCTGGACCTCTTCGCCCGCGTCAAGGCGGTGTTCGACCCCGCCGACGTGCTCAACCCGGGCGTGCTGGTGCGCCCGGCACCGCTCGACGAGGACGTCCGGATCGCCGCTGCCCCGCCGCTGGTCTCGACCTCCCGCCGCCCCCTGGCGCTGGCCTACCGGCACGACGGCGGCGACTTCTCCGCCGCGGTGCACCGCTGCACCGGCGTCGGCAAGTGCCGGGCCGACCTGCAGTCCTCCGGCGGGGTCATGTGCCCGTCCTGGCCGGCGACGCGGGAGGAGAAGGACACCACCCGCGGCCGGGCCCGCGTGCTGCAGGAGATGCTCGCCCCCGGCGGGCCGGTGAAGGACTGGCGCGCACCGGAGGTGCACGAGGCGCTGGACCTCTGCCTGTCCTGCAAGGGCTGCTCGTCGGACTGCCCCACCGGCGTGGACATGGCCTCCTACAAGGCCGAGGTGCTGCACCAGTCGTACCGGCGCCGGCTGCGGCCGCGCGCCCACTACACGCTGGGCCGGCTGCCGTTCTGGTCGGACCTCGTGGCCCGGGCCCCGCGCCTGGTCAACGCGATGCTCGGCTCCGCGCTCGTCGGTTCGGTGGCCAAGTGGGGGGCGGGCATCGACCAGCGCCGGTCGGTGCCGCAGTTCGCCGCGCGCACCTTCCGGCAGCAGTGGGCCGACCAGCCGCTCCAGGGCGACGGCGCCCCGGTGGCGCTGTGGGTCGACTCCTTCACCGACCACTTCGCCCCGGAGGTCGCCGCCGCGACCGCCCGGGTGCTGACGGCCGCCGGCTACCGCGTCGAGGTGCCCGGCGCCGACACCTGCTGCGGGCTCACGTGGATCACCACCGGCCAGCTCGACAAGGCCAAGGGAATCCTCGGCCGCACCGTGCGGACGCTCGCCCCGCTCGCGGCGGCGGGCGTGCCGATCGTCGGCATCGAGCCCTCCTGCACCGCCGTGCTCCGCAGCGAGGCGCTGGAGCTGGTCGGCGGCGCGGAGGCCGAGCAGGTCGCCGCCGCCACCCGCACGCTCGCCGAGCTCCTGACGAGCACCCCGGGCTGGACGCCGCCGTCGCTGGACGGCCTGGAGATCGTCGCCCAGCCGCACTGCCACCACGCGTCGGTGCTCGGCTGGTCCGCCGACGCCCGGCTCCTGCAGGACGCGGGCGCCCGGGTGAACCGGCTCGGCGGTTGCTGCGGGCTGGCCGGCAACTGGGGCGTCGAGCGCGGGCACCACGACGTCTCGGTGGCGGTGGCCGAGCAGCAGCTGCTGCCCGCCGTCCGCGACCTGCCCGAGGACGCCGTCGTGCTGGCCGACGGGTTCTCCTGCCGCACGCAGCTCGACCAGCTCGCCGGGCGGCGCGGACGGCACCTCGCCGAGCTGCTGGCGGAGCGACTGGCCTGATCCGGGTCTGCGACGATGCCCCGGTGGAGCTCGAGGAGACGCTGCTGCCCGGTGTGGGTGTCCGTTACCAGATGCGGACCCGCTCGGGTCAGGTGCTGGGCATCGTCGTGCAGCGGGAGGGCGGCGCGGAGATCGCGGTGTTCGACCGGCGCGATCCCGACCGCGCACGGGAGACGTTCCGGCTGGACCCGGAGGAGGTCGACGCCCTCGCCGAGGTGCTGGGCGCCCCCCGGCTGACCCAGCGGTTCGCCGACCTCTCCCGCGAGGTGCCCGGGCTGGAGTCGGCCCGGATCACCGTGCGGGAGGGCTCCCCGTACGCGGGCCGGAGCCTGGGCGACACCCGGGCCCGCACGCTGACCGGCTGCTCGGTGGTCGCCATCGTCCGCGGCGCCGACGTGGTCCCCTCCCCGTCACCCGCTGACCGGTTGTCCGCCGGCGACGTGCTGGTCGTCATCGGCTCCTCGGCCGGGCTGGAGCAACTGGACCGGCGGATCGCGGGCCAGGAGTAGCCCGCGGTGGACCACGTCGCCGCCCTGCTGCTCGAGCTGGGGCTGTTGTTCCTCGGCCTGTCCGCGCTCGGGCTGCTGGCCCGGCGCCTGGGCCTCTCCCCCATCCCGTTCATCCTCCTGGCCGCGCTCGCGCTGGGCGAGGGTGGCCTGGTGCCGGTGGAGAACGCCGCGCCGTTCCTGGAGGCGGCCGCGGAGATCGGCGTCGTCCTGCTGCTGCTCACCCTCGGCCTGGAGTTCTCCGCCACCGAGCTGTTCGCGTCGTTCCGCCGGCACGCGCCCTCGGGGCTGGTGGACCTGGTGCTCAACGGCCCACCGGGGTTCGTCGCCGGGCTGCTGCTGGGGCTGCCCTGGGAGGGGGCGCTCGCCCTGGGCGGGGTCACCTACATCTCGTCGTCGGGGATCATCGCGCGGCTGCTCGGCGACCTGGGGCGGTTGGCCAACCGGGAGACCCCGGCGGTGCTCTCGGTGCTGGTGCTCGAGGACCTCGCGATGGCGCTGTTCCTGCCGCTGCTCGTGGTGGCCCTCGCCGGCCAGGGGCCGATGTCGGCCGCGGCCGGGGTCGGGCTGGCCGTCGGCGCGGTGCTCGTGGTGCTCCTCGCGGCGCAGCGGCACGGCCCGCGGCTGGGCCGGTGGCTCACCCACGACGACGACGAGCAGGTGATGCTCCGGCTGATCGGGCTGACGCTGCTGGTCGCCGGCGCCGCGCAGGCGCTGGGGGCCTCGGCGGCGGTCGGGGCGTTCCTGGTCGGGCTGGCGCTGCCGGCGTCCTTCGCCGAGCGGGCCCGTGCCATCCTCGGCCCCCTCCGCGACCTGTTCGCCGCCACCTTCTTCGTCGCGTTCGGCCTGGCCACCGATCCGGGCGCCATCCTGCCGGTGCTGCCCGCCGCCCTCGCGCTGGCCGCGGTCACCACCGTCACGAAGATCGGCACCGGCTGGTTCGCCGCGAAGCGGGACGGCGTGGCCGTCCCCGGCCGGCTGCGGGCCGGCACCGCGCTGGTGGCCCGCGGCGAGTTCTCGATCGTGATCGCGGGGCTGGCGGTCGGCGCGGGGATCCCCGCGGTCGGGCCGGTCGCCACCGGCTACGTGCTGCTGCTCGCGGTGACCGGTCCGCTGCTCACCCGGTTCGTGGAGCCGGTGGCGGCCCGGCTCGTCCGGGCACCGGTCGGCGCGTGAGCGCTCAGGCCGCGGCGCCGTCCCGCCGGGCGCGGGCCGCGGCCAGCACGTGGGGCGCGAGCACCGCGGCGATGGCCGCGTAGCCGGCCGAGGACGGGTGGAACCGGTCGGCGGAGAACAGCGCCGGGTCGGCCGAGAAGGCGCGCGCCACCTCGGCGGCGACCGGCGCCACCGTGGCACCGCCGGTGGTGGCCACCTGCGACTGCCGCCGCTGGAGGACCGCGCAGGCTCCCCGGACCAGCGCCCGCAGCGCGGGCGGCACGAACGGGACCATCGACATGTCCGGCGCCGGGACCACCACGACGTCGGTGCCGCCCGCGCGGAGCGCGGTCACCGCGGCCGCGAGCGCGCTCGCGGCCTGCTCGACCGGCACGAACCGGGCGAGGTCGTTGGCACCGATGACGACGACGGCGAGGTCGGCGGAGAGCGGCTGGGCCCGGCGCGCCTGGTCGGCCAGCCCGGCCGAGACGGCGCCGGGGACGGCCATGACGTGCAGCTCGACGTCGAACCCGTCGTCGGTCAGCACGCGGGTCAGCCGCGGCCCCAGGGCGTCGGAGGGGCGGGCGGCCCCGGTACCGGAGGCGAGCGAGTCGCCGAGGACGACCAGGCGGAGAGGAGTGCGGGCCACGCCGGGTCCAACAGGACCGGGAGGCCGGCTATGCCGGGCCGGGCTCGGTCAGCGACCGCGCCAGACCGGGGGCCGGCGCTCCGCGAAGGCCGCGGAACCCTCCCGGGCGTCCTCGGAGGCGAACACCGGCGCGACGAGCTCGTCGTGCCGCGTCCAGGCCTCGTCCGGCGCCCACCCCGGCGCCTGCTGCACGACCTGCTTGGTGGCCGCCACCGCCAGCGGACCGTTCGCGGCGACCACCTCCGCCAGGGCGACGGCCTCCGCGACCGCCGAGCCGTCCTCGACCACGCGGTTCACCAGGCCGACCGCGGCCGCGCGCTCCGCGTCGACCGGCTCACCGGTCAGCAGCAGCTCCAGCGCGACCGCGCGGGGCACCCGCTGCGGCAGCAGGAGTGCGGCCCCGCCGGCCGCGACGAGCGAGCGCTTCACCTCCGGCACCCCGAACCGGGCGCCCCGGCCCGCCACCACCAGGTCGCAGGCGAGCACCAGCTCGAAGCCGCCGGCCAGCGCCCAGCCCTCGACAGCGGCCAGCAGCGGCTTGCGCGGCGGGGTGCGGGTGATGCCGCACAGCCCGCGACCGGGGATCGCGGGGCTCTCCCCACGCAGGAACGCCTTGAGGTCCATCCCGGCCGAGAAGGTGCCGCCCGAGCCGGTGAGCACCCCCGCTCGCAGGCCGCCGTCGGCGTCCAGCTCGTCGACCGCGGCCGCGACCGCCCGGGCGACGTCGGCGTCGAGGGCGTTGCGCGCGGACGGCCGGTTGATGGTGATCACCTGGACGGCGCCGCGGCGCTCCACCAGGACCTTGTCGTCGTCGACCATGACGCCTCCTCGGCGATGGGGAGAAGCGCGCGGGGCCGGGCAGCCGGTGCGGCTGCCCGGCCCCTGCTGAGCGGATGGAACGGCCCCTCTGCAGGGCCCCACCGCGAGCGGAGCGAGCGGTGGGGGGCAGAGGGGCCCGCTCAGGCCTTCGGGCCGCCGGCGGCGTAGACGACCTGGCCGGAGACGAAGCCGGCGCCCTCGCTGACGAAGAAGGACACCAGGTGGGCGATGTCCTCCGGCTTGCCCGTGCGGGCCACCGGGATCTGCGAGGCCGCGCCCTTGATGAAGTCGTCGAACGGGATGCCCATGCGGTCGGCGGTCGCCTTGGTCATGTCCGTCTCGATGAAGCCCGGGGCGATGGCGTTGGCGGTGACGCCGAACTTGCCCAGCTCGATCGCGAGGGTCTTCGTGAAGCCCTGCAGACCGGCCTTCGCCGTCGAGTAGTTCGCCTGGCCGCGGTTGCCCAGCGCGGAGGTGCTGGACAGGTTGACGATCCGACCCCACTTCTGGTCGATCATGTGCTTCTGCGCGGCGCGGGTCATGAGGAAGGCGCCCCGCAGGTGCACGTTCATGACGATGTCCCAGTCGGAGTCGCTCATCTTGAACAGCATGTTGTCGCGGAGCACACCGGCGTTGTTGACCAGGACGGTCGGCGGGCCCAGCTCCGTCGCGATCCGCTCGACGGCGGCCTCGACCTGCGCGGAGTCGCTCACGTCGGCGCCGACGGCCAGCGCCCGGCCGCCGGCGGCCTCGATCGCCTCGGCGGTGCCCTTGGCCGAGCCCTCGTCCAGGTCGAGGACCGCGACGGCGAATCCGTCCTGCGCCAGCCGCTGGGCGGTCGCCGCGCCGATGCCGCGGGCCGCGCCGGTCACGATGGCCACGCGGGACGCGCCCGTGGTGCCTGCCTCGCTCATGTGAGTTCCCTTCGTCTCGGATGCCGGCGGTACCGGGGCGGAGGGCCCCGGTCCGCGGCGGGCTGCGCCCGACACGTTACGGCCGCCGGTTGCGGCCACGGTCACAAGGTCCGGTGCCGGGTCCTGCGCACCCGCCCGGACGACGTCGACCCGGTCGAACCCCTCGGCGACCGACGGCGGCACGAACCGCGCCCGGGTGGCGTGGACGCCCACCAGTGGCACGCGGGCCCGACCGGTACGGGCGTCGTTGCGGGCCAGGCAGACCTCCAGGGGCGTGTCCAGCCACACCGCGCGCACGGGCACGCCGGCCTCGCGGGCGAGGGTGACGAGCGGTGCGCGCTCCGCCGGTGAGGGGTTGGTGTTGTCGACGACGACGCTGCGCCCCGCGGCCAGGAGCTCGGCGACGACCCGCTGCTGGCGCGCCTCCCGGCGCCGGGCGTTCGGCCACTGGTCCTTGCTGACGACGACGTGGCTGCCGGCCAGGTGGCGGGCGATCCAGGTGCTCTTCCCGCTGCCCTGCAGACCGGCCAGCACGACCAGCTCCTGCCCGGTCAGCCCCGGCCCGCCGGGGTGGCCGCCGCGTCGTCGGTCTCCTCCGCCTCGGCGGCGGACGACCGGCGGTGCGGGTGGTGGTGCAGCCGCCGCATGGACGCCAGGGCGGCGTGCCGGTCGGCCATGCGCCGCCGGGCCCGCATCGTGCGCGGGGCGCGCGGCTCCTCCCGCAGCAGGGCGTCCAGCCAGTGGCCCCGGGGATCGACGTCGACCAGCAGGGCCTTGACCAGCAGCGTCAGCGGGATGGCGAGCAGCGCGCCCAGCGCGCCGAGGACCCAGCCCCAGAAGAGCAGGGCCACGAACGTCACCGTCATCGACAGGCCCACCGAGTCACCGACGAAGCGGGGCTGGATCAGGGTCTGGACGACGAAGTTCAGCAGCGAGTAGACGACCAGGATCGCGATGAAGTCGCCCCAGCCGCCGGCGAGCAGCCCGAGCACGGCGGGCGGCGCGACCCCCAGGACGAACCCGATGTTGGGCACGTAGTTGGTGATGAAGGCGAGCAGCCCCCACAGCGGGGCGGCCGGCACGTCCAGCAGCGCCAGGGCGATCGTGTCGCCGATCGCGACGATCGCCCCGAACACCGTGCTCACCAGCAGGTAGCTGCGGGTGCCCCGGGTGAACAGCCGCAGCGCCACCGGCAGGTGGGGGCGCTCGGCGCCGATGAGGGCCAGCCGCCTGCCGAAGCCGCTGCTCTCGATGCCCATGAAGACCAGCGCCGACAGCAGGAGCAGCAGGGTGGTCGCCGCATCCGTGAGCCGGCTCAGCAGGTCGGTGGCCAGCCCCACCAGCGAGCCGTAGTCGATCTGCTCGACGAGGTCCGACAGCTGACCGGAGACGATCCCCCGGCTGTTGAGGTCGGCGACCACGTCGTTGATCAGCAGCTGCGCCCGGTCGGCGTAGTCGGGCAGCAGCGCGGCGAACTGGGCGACGGCGGCCACCAGCAGCGCGACGAACGCCAGCAGCACCGTCCACACGAGCAGCAGCAGCACGGTGGTGGCCAGCCAGCGCGGCACGCCGATGCGGCGCAGCCACCCCTGCACCGGGGTCAGGGCGATGACGACGACGAGGGCCAGGAACACCGGCGCCACGAGCCAGGCGATCGCCTGCAACCCGGCGATGGCGATGGTGGCGGCGGCGGCACCGCCCACCAGGAGCAGCCAGCGCGGCAGCCCGGGCTCCGGTGCCGGGACCACCGCCGCCGGGTCGGGCCCGGCCGGCTCCGGCGCGCCGGCCGGTGCCGCGTCCTGCCGGTCCGGCCGGATCAGCGGCAGCGGCCCCGTCTCCGGCAGGTCATCTCGTGCTGGCATGCCCGCCTCCCCCTCGGTCGCGCCCGGGCGCACCGGCTCCGCCGACCCGCCGGTCAGTCGCGGGCGGCCAGCAGCGCGGTCATGGCCGGCAGGTCGAAGAACGCCGCCGTCTCGCGGGCGCTGGGGCCACCCGCGTCCGGATCGGCCCCGGCCGCGAGCAGCCGCTGCACGGTCTCGGCCGACTGCTTGAAGACCGCCGCGGCCAGGGCCGTCTGGCCGCGGTCGTTGGCCCGGCCGTGGTCGGCGCCACGCTCCAGCAGGGCGGCGACCGTGCCGCTGTGCCCGTGGTAGGCGGCGAGGATGAGCAGGGTGTCGCCCTTGTCGTTGGTGAGGTTCACCGGGACGCCGGCGTCCACGTACGCCACGAGCTCCTCGGTGTGCCCGCCGCGGGCGAGGTCGAAGACCCGTCCGGCGAGTTCGATGACTCCGGGATCGATCGGCTGGCCGCTCACCCGCCCCAGGGTAGGAGACGAGCGGCCGACGGCTCCGCAGGCCAGTCCGTCCCCGCCGTCCCGGACGCCCCGGACGCGGCCCGGCCCGTCTCCGCCGGCACTACGCTGACCGTCGTGGCGGCCGACTCGCACCTGGAGTCGGTGCTGGTGGGCGCACCCGAACCCGCGGTGATCGTGCTCCAGGAGCACCACCGGGCCTGGGCGGCCCGCTTCCGCCAGGTCCGCGACGAGGTTCTGGCCGTCCTCGGTGACCGGGTGGTCGACGTCCTCCACATCGGGAGCACGGCGGTTCCCGGGCTGGCCGCCAAGCCGGTGGTGGACGTGCTGGTCACCGTTCCCGACGTCGCGGACGACGACGCCTACGTCCCTGCCCTGCGGGCAGCAGGATTCGCTCTGCGCGTGGTCGAGCCGGGGCACCGGATGCTCCGCACCCCGGCCCGGGACGTGCACCTGCACGTGCGCGCGACCGGCGACCCGGCCGTCACCGACCACCTGCTCTTCCGTGACCGGCTGCTCCGCTCCGCGGCCGACCGGCAGCTGTACGAGCGGACCAAGCGGGACCTCGCCACCCGGCGGTGGGCGGACATGAACCACTACGCCGAGGGGAAGTCCGCCGTCGTGCGCCAGATCCTGTGCCGGGCACGTCAGAGCGCCAGCTTGTAGCCCGCGTGCGAGTGGACGAAGCCCAGCCGTTCGTAGAACCGGTGCGCCTCGCGGCGGGCGAGATCGGTGGTCAGCTGCACCAGCGCGCACCCCTGGCGGCCCGCCTCCGCGATCGCCCACCCGAACAGTGCCGTCCCGAGGCCCGTGCCGCGCCGGTCCGGCCGCACGCGCACGCTCTCGATCTGCGCGCGCAGGGCTCCTCCGCGGGACAGGCCCGGGATGACCGAGAGCTGCAGGGTGCCGACGACCGCGTCGCCGTCCGCGGCCGTCACCAGCAGCTGCGCCGGATCGCGCTCGATCCGTCGGAACGCCGCCCGGTACGGCGCCAGGTCCGCGGCCCGCTCACGTGCCCCGCCGATCGGGTCGTCGGCCAGCAGCACCACCAGGGCCGGGAGGTCGGCTGCCGTCGCCGGCCGCACCCGTACGGTGCTGCCGGGCAGCGGTCCCCACGCCGGCCTCGTCACGGCCGGGCGACGCGGTCGGTGAGCGACAGGACGTGCGCCCAGGCGTCGCGGCAGGCCTCTGCCCAGGCGTCGTGCGACCGGTCGAAGAACGAGTGCGGCGCGCCCTCGTAGACGACGAGGTCGACCTCTGCCCCGGCCGCGCGCAGCCGGTCGGCCAGGGCCCGCTGCTCCGGCACCGGCGTCACGCTGTCGGCGCCGGCGACCAGCATCACCGTGGGCAGCCGCGCCCGGTCGGCGGCGTCCCCCACCAGCGACGGGCGGCCGTAGAAGCCGGCGCAGCCGGCCAGGTCGAGGTCTCCACCGGCCAGCCGCCACGAGTGGCTGCCGCCGAAGCAGAAGCCGACCGTGACCACCGGCAGCTCCGCGCCGGCCCGCTCGCGCAGGTGGTCGATCGCGGCGGCGACGTCGTCGTCGATCCCCTCCGGCGTCGTGCGCGGGATGTGCGCCTGCCAGTCGAAGTCCTCGGGCCGGACGCCGTCGGCGCAGACGCCGGCGGTGCGCCCGAACCAGTCGATCGCGACCGCCGCCAGCCCCGCCTCGGCGAACCGCTCGGCCAGGGCGACGTAGTACGGGTGCAGGCCCCGGATGTCGGGGAGCACGACCACCCCCGCGCGCGCGGGCTCCGCGGGCAGCGCGGTGGCGGCCGTGAAGCAGGCGCCGTCAGCGGCGGTGAGCGTGGTCGTGGCGCGTTCGCGCACCGGCCCGCTGCGCGGCGGGGCGGGCGGACGGCTGTCGTGGTCGTGGCACATGCGGGGTTCCTCCGTCCAGCTCCCGGCCGCGGGTGGCCGGCGTCCTCACCCTCCGGAGGCCGGCGCCGGGTCGCACCGGCCGACGGTGGCCGACGGTGGCCGACCGCCATCCTCGCCGTCCCGCCGCTCCCCCGCTGGGCGGGCGCTGCACGCAGCAGCGGGCCGCTCAGTGGGCGAGGAAGACGTCGTGCTCCGCACACTCCGCGGGGACCGTGACACCGGCGACCTCGTGCGGGCCCGGTTCGACCGTTCCGGACGAGTGCTCGAGCACGAAACCGCCGCTCACCTCGACCTGGTCGCCGAGCGCGGCGGTGCCGTGGCCCGGGATGCTGACGGTCAGGGGATCGTCCTCGACGACCTCGGTGCCGTGCGGCCACACGATGACGTAGCCGCTCGCCCCGAGGCAGCCGCCGACGACCTCCAGCCGGCCGCCACCGAGCGCGTCCATGCCCGCCTCCGCGCGCTCGGCGACGAGAACGGTCGCTCCCCCGGCCCGGACGACCTCGCCTCCGCAGCCACCGAGCGCGAGCGTGACCGCCAGGACGGCCAGCAGCCGGTCGACGCGCCCGCGGGCCGCACTCGTCACGTGCGGTCCGACGATCGGCACGGAGCCTCCGTTCCCGTCACCCCGGGGGGACGACGGGGTGCGCTCAGCCGCGGAGCAGGACCGCGACCCCCACGCAGCCGGCGGCCCACAGCCCGCTCGCCAGGGTGCCCACGATGAACCGCTCGGCGGCCGCCGGCGCGCGCAGTTCGGAGAACCGCCCCAGCCCCTTGATCGCGAGGACGACGGCGAGCCCCTCGGGCCAGCCGACCAGCAGCGTGCTCGCGATCGCCCCCCGCTCGAGGACGCCGATCCATGCCCCGCCGCGGAGGATGTCGGGATCCTGCGGGCCCCCGGACACCCCGGCGGCGGCCGGGTCGGCGGCGTGCAGCACCGCCGTCGCCACCGGTCCCCCACCGGTGACCGCCGCCAACGCGGCGAGCAGGGCGCCGGCCTGCGCCGGGCCACCGCTGCTCTCGGCCGGCCAGGCGAAGGCGGCGGCGACAGCCAGCGCTACCACCAGGGCGATCGCGCCGGCGGCGCCGGGCGTCCGCTCGCCGCGGAAGGACAGGACCAGGCCGGCCAACCCGGCCAGCCCGAGGAGCAGCAGGACCGCGGTGGTCATCCGGCCGCCCTCGCCAGGAGCCGGGCGGCCGTCGGCCGCAGCTCGCGCTCCAGCTCCCACGAGGCGGCAGCCAGGCGCTGGCCCACCGCCTGCCGCGAGACGCCGAGGGCTGCGGCCGCCTCGGCCTGGGTCCGTCCGGCCTCGACCAGCTCGATCGCCTCCCACGCCTGCTCGCTACGCCGGCCCACCAGCACCGCCAGCGCACCGAGCACCGCCTGTGCGTCGCCGGCGTCGGCCGGGACCGCCCCGCGCACGGCCAGCCGCACCGGCCGCTGCTTGGCCGCGTCGACGGCCCGGCGGGCGCAGAGGAAGGCCGGCCCGGCAGCGGCCCGGGTGCTGGCCGGCAGCGGCTCCTGGACCGCCCCCGCACCGATGCCGATGCTCCAGCCGCCCAGCCGGACGAGGCGCAGGGCGACGTCGACGGCGGCGTCGGGCTCGCCGAGGACGCCCTGGAACTCGTCCCCCGCCGTCCGTTCGAAGGCCAGGACGGTGGGGACGTCGGCGTTGAGCTGCGCCAGGACGTCGCCGACCCGGTCGGGCCCCCGCCGGCTGGCCCGTTGGTCGATGGTCAGCACGTACGGCACCGCGAAAGCCTTACACCTTTCTCTGGATGAAGCAAGGATCAGAGCTTGTCGGCCACATCGGCCGGGAACCCCCCGGTGGCGATCGGCCCCCAGCCGGTGACGGTGATGCGCAGCAGCGCCTTGCCCTGCCGCGCCATGGCCGCGCGGTACTCCGCCCAGTCGGGGTGCTCCCCGCTGATCGACCGGTAGTAGTCGACCAGCGGCTCCAGCGCCTCGGGCAGCTGGAGCACCTCGGCCTCGCCGTCCAGCTGCACCCAGGGGCCGTCCCACTCGTCGGAGAGGACGCACAGGGAGACCGACGGGTCGCGTCGCGCGTTGGCGACCTTGGCCCGCTGTGGGTACGTGGACACGACGACGCGGCCCTCGGCGTCGACCCCGCAGGTGACCGGCGAGAGCTGGACCCCACCCTCCCGCCGTCGGGTGAGCAGCACCGCACGGTGCCGGGGGCGGAGGAAGTCCACGAGGGACGCCCGGTCGACCCGGTCGGTGGTCGCGATCTTCGGCATGCCTGCACGCTACGACGCGGGTGTGATGATCGTTTCCCGCCCGGTCAGGTGCGTGCATCTGTGTTGAGATCGCAGCATGAGGATCCGCTTGCCCGGTCGCACCGAGCCGCCACCGGACGAGACGGCCGACGACGTCGAGCCGGACGAGCCCACCCCCTCCGCCGGGGTCGTGCCGGCCACGCACGCGCCGGTGCCGACCACCGAGCGGGGCGAGCGCCTCCAGCGGGCGAGCCGACGGCTGGCCATCGCCTCGGGCGAGCTGCTGCTCATCGTCGGCGGGGTGATCGTGCTCGGCTACGTCCTGGGCAAGCTCTGGGTCATCCTGCTGCCGGTCGTCCTGGGCCTGCTGTTCACCACCGTGCTGTGGCCGCCGACCCGGTTCCTGCGCAACCACGGCTGGCCGGCCGCGCCGGCCGCGATCACCGTCCTGCTCACCTTCTTCGCCGCCTTCGGCGGGATCATCGCGCTCATCGCCCCTCCCGTCGTGGGCCAGGTCGAGGAGCTCGCCGAAGGCGTCAGCGTCGGCCTGGAGCAGCTGCAGGACTGGCTGACCGGGCCGCCGTTCAACCTAGGCGAGGAGCAGATCGGCAGCGCCGTCGACCAGGCGATCAACACGATCCAGGGCAACGCCCAGAACATCGCCGGCTACGCCGTGACCGGCGCCACCGCGATCGGCGGCCTGCTGATCAACCTGGTGCTGGCGCTCGTGCTGACCTTCTTCTTCCTCAAGGACGGCCCCCGCTGGGTGCCGTGGCTCGCCGCGCAGACGGGCCAGCCGGCCGCCCCGCACGTGGCCGCGCTCTCCTACAAGACGTGGTCGACGCTCTCGGAGTTCATCCGCCAGCAGGCCATCGTCGGGTTCGCCGACGCGTTGTTCATCGGCCTGGGCCTGTGGATCCTCGACGTCCCGCTGGTGCTGCCGCTGGCGGTGCTGACCTTCTTCGGCGCGTTCGTCCCCATCATCGGTGCGTTCGTCGCCGGCGGTTTCGCGGTGCTGATCGCGCTGGTCGACCAGGGCTTCACCACGGCGCTGATCGTGCTGGGCATCGTGATCCTCGTGCAGCAGATCGAGGGCAACGTCCTGCAGCCGATCCTGCAGGGCCGCGGGCTCAACCTGCACGCCGCCGTGGTGATCCTGGCCGTCACCGCGGGCGCCAGCCTGGCCGGCATCATCGGCGCCTTCCTCGCCGTCCCGGTGACCGCGCTGATCGCCGTCTGCTACCGGTACGCGCGGGACCAGCTCGACGGGAAGTCCCCCGAGGTCCTCCCCGACGGCACGCGCGCGCAGATCGTCGACGACCCGGCCGGTGCCCGCCTGTCCCGGGAGCAGGCCGACCCGCCCGGTCATGACGGCGGGCAGGAGCCCAGCGCCACGCAGCCGCGCGGCACGGGCGCGACCAGTACGGAGGCCAGCGAGGAGGACGCGGCCACCCGCTGAGCGCCCGGACGGGTGGTGGCGACGGCCCGCCGGGAATGCGGCGGGCCGTCGCGCGGCTGTAGCGGCCAGCGCGACCCGGCCTCGCGCCGGACGACCCGACAGGAGGTGCCCCCGTGGCCCAGCGACCGGAGGACCTGGTCGAACTGCTCCCGGCGGCGGAGCCGTTCCTCACCCGCGAGGCGGCCGTCGACGACCCGGCCGAGCGCCGGGGCCTCGTGCTGGTGCACGACCTCGCCGGAGACTTCGATGCCGCGTCGGCGGGCACGCTCGCCGGCGCCCATCTGCTGGCCGGGCTGCCGCACGAGGTCATCGCCCGCTTCGACGCCGACAGCCTGATCGACTACCGGGCCCGACGTCCCCGCATGACCTTCAACGCCGACCGGTACGAGGGCTTCACCGCCCCGGAGATCGCGCTCTACGCCGTCGAGGACGACGCCGGCGAGACGTTCCTGCTCCTCCACGGCGCCGAGCCCGACTACGCCTGGGAACGGTTCGTGGCCGCGGTCGGCATGCTCGTCGAGCGGCTCGGCATCACCTCCGTCGCCGCGCTCCAGGCGATCCCGATGCCGGTGCCGCACACGCGGCCGGTCACCGTCACCGCCCACGCCACACGACGGCAGCTCATCGAGTCCTATCCGGTGTACTGGGGCGAGATGCGCATCCCCGGCAGCGTCTCGGCCCTGCTGGAGCTGCGCATGGGCGAGGCCGGGGTCGACGCCTTCGGCGTGGCCGCGCACGTCCCCCACTACCTCGCGCAGGCCACTTACCCCGCCGCCTCGCTCACGCTGCTCGAGCACCTGGAGCAGCTCACCGGGCTGCGCCTGCCCACCGAGTCGCTGCGCGAGGCGGCCGAGCTCCACCGCTCGGAGGTCGACGCGCAGATCGCCCGCTCGGCGGACAACGTGGCCGTCGTCGCCGCCCTGGAGCAGCAGTACGACTCGTTCACCGCCGCCCGCGAGGGCACCGACCTGCTGGGCGGCGCCGGCGAGGTGCCCAGCGCCGAGGAGCTCGGCGCCGAGTTCGAGCGGTTCCTCGCCGACCAGGACCGCAAGCGCGACTGAGCGGTACGCCCCGTCGTCCCAGGACGACTCGGCACGGCAGAAGGCCGACGGGCCGCGACCGGGATGATCCCGGTCGCGGCCCGCCGCGATGGTGCTGTGGTGCCTGTCAGGCGACGACCACGCGCTCGTTCGGCACGCAGTGCGTCATGACGTGACCGGTCACGTCCCGCGGACCGTTCTTGCCGAGGTTGGCCGCGCGCTGCAGCTCCTCCTCGGACAGGGTCTGCGTCTGCAGCGGCTCCAGGCCCCGGACGTCGTCGGCGGAGATGCCGAGGGCCTCGCCGACCCGCTGGCCCCACTCGTCGTCGCACATGAAGAAGTGCCAGACCATCCGCTCCTGGATCTCGCGGCGGCACTGCTGCAGGGCGCCGACCAGGTTGGTGACCAGGTCGTCCTTCTCCCACTGCTCGGAGAGCTGGTAGCGCTCACCGGCCTGCTTGTAGTCGTTGGTGCGCGGGATCCGCTTGCGGGTGAGCCGGCCGGTGATGACCGGGCCCTGCTCGTCGTGCGTGGGGTAGGTGTCCTCACGCAGGCCGCCGGTGATCGACGGCTCGTAGTTGACGTGCGGGTTGTCACCCACGATGTCGCGGCCGTAGGACATCGGGCCGCCCTGCTGGTTGGTCCGGACCTCGACCTTGGGCCGGTTCACCGGCAGCTGCAGGTAGTTCGGGCCCACCCGGTAGCGCTGGGTGTCCGAGTAGGAGAACGTCCGGCCGACCAGCATCTTGTCGTCGGAGAAGTCCAGCCCGTCGACCAGGACGCCGGTACCGAAGGCGATCTGCTCGTTCTCGGAGAAGAAGTCCTCCGGCATCCGGTTGAGGGTCATCGTCCCGACCTTGCGGAGCGGGAAGACCTCCTCCGGCCACACCTTGGTGTCGTCGAGCGGGTCGAAGTCGAGCTCGGGGTGCTCGTCGTCGCTCATGATCTGCACGTGCAGGTCCCACGACGGGAAGTCGCCGGCGGCGATCGAGTCGTAGAGGTCCTTGGTGTGGGCACCCAGGGTCTGCGCCTGGATCTTGGCGCCGTCCTCGGCGGTGTAGGACTTCACGCCCTGCTTGGGCAGCCAGTGGTACTTGACCAGCACGGTCTCGCCCTGGGCGTTGACCCACTTGTAGGTGTTCACGCCGAAGCCCTGCATGTGCCGGTAGCTGGCCGGCAGGCCGCGGGGGCTGAAGACCAGCGAAACCATGTGCATGGCCTCGGGGGTCTGGCTGAAGAAGTCGAAGGCCCGCTCGGCGACGCTGGCCTCGAAGGTGACCGGGTCGGGCTTCTGCGAGTGGATGAAGTCGGGGAACTTGATGGCGTCCCGGATGAAGAAGACACCCAGGTTGTTGCCGACGAGGTCCCAGTTCCCGTCCTCGGTGTAGAACTTCACGGCGAAGCCGCGCGGGTCGCGCGCCATCTCCGAGGAGTCCCGGCCACCGGCGACGGTGGAGAACCGCAGCGCGACGTCGGTGCGCTTGCCCTTCTCCTGGAACAGCTTGGCGCGGGTGTACTTGCTGACCGGCTCGTCACCGACGGTGCCGTCGGCCTCGAAGTAGCCGTAGGCGGTCACGCCGCGGGCGTGCACCACGCGCTCCGGGATGCGCTCCCGGTCGAAGTGGCTGATCTTCTCGAGGAACTGGTAGTTCTC
The DNA here is from genome assembly GCF_054050995.1 of Blastococcus sp. SYSU DS1021. Classification (NCBI taxonomy): domain Bacteria; kingdom Bacillati; phylum Actinomycetota; class Actinomycetes; order Geodermatophilales; family Geodermatophilaceae; genus Blastococcus; species Blastococcus sp. SYSU DS1021. The sequence goes on from NZ_JBJHAL010000024.1 coordinate 17,581, forward strand.
CAGGGTCGCGGGGCCACGGGCGCCCACGGTGCGCTGGTTCTGGTTGTCGTAGACCGGGTGGCCCTGACGGTTGGTCAGGACCGGCTTGCCGGCCTGGCTGGGCGCCGTGCCCTGCGATGCGACGTCGGTCATGCTCCTGCTCCTCCTCGGATGTGGTGCTGGTGTTCGACCTGCATGGAGTCGGTGCCTGCCGCGACCTCCCGGTCACGGCTCCGACAGGTGGCGCAGAGCCCCCAGAACACGACCTCGGCCTCGTCCACGACGAAGCCGGCGGTGTCCGACGGGCTCAGACAGGGGGCCGCACCCACGACGCAGTCCACGTCGGCGACCGCGCCGCACGCGCGGCAGACCAGGTGGTGGTGGTTGTCCCCCACCCGCAGCTCGAACAGCGCGGGCGCCCCGGCGGGCTCGATCCGGCGGGCGATGCCGGTGGAGACGAGGGCCTTCAGCACGCCGTACACGGCCTGGGGGGACAGCGAGGGGTGCAGCTGCCGCGCGCCGGTCACGATCGTGTCGGCGTCGGCGTGGGGATGATCGGCCAGCACGCTCAGCACCGACAGGCGGGGCCGCGTCACGCGCAGCCCGGCCTCCCGCAGCTCGTGCGCCCAGGTCGTCTCCATCGAGAACCATCCAACGCGCTTTTCTTGAACGAGTCAAGACAAGCGGGTGAACGATCGCGGACGTGTCCCCCTGCGGAGGCCCTGATGATCAGGTCACCTGATCATCAGGGGTCCTGGCTCACTTCCAGCACTGAGCCAGGACCCCGAACGATCAGGTGACCTGATCGTCCTGCGGGTCAGGCGAAGACGATGGTGCGGTCGCCCTCGACGATGACGCGGTCCTCCACGTGCCAGGTCACCGCCTGCGCGAGCACCTGCCGCTCGACGTAGCGGCCCACCCGGCGCATGTCCTCCACCGTGGCGCGGTGGTCGACGCGGGCGACCTCCTGCTCGATGATCGGCCCGGCGTCCAGCTCCGCGGTCACGTAGTGCGCGGTGGCACCGATGAGCTTCACCCCGCGGTCGTGGGCGGCCTGGTACGGGTTCGCGCCCACGAAGGCCGGCAGGAAGCTGTGGTGGATGTTGATCAGCCGCTCGGGGAACCGGGCGCAGAACTCCGGCGAGACGATCTGCATGTACCGGGCCAGCACCACCAGGTCGACGTCGCCCACGATCTCCAGCGCCCGCGCCTCGGCCTCGGCCTTCGTGCCCGGGGTGACCGGCACGTGGTGGAACGGGATGCCGGCCGCGGCGGCCACCGGCTCCAGGTCCGGGTGGTTGCTGATGACGGTGGTGATGTCGGCCCGCAGGTCACCGGCGCGCACCCGGTAGATGAGCTCCTGCAGCACGTGGTCGGTGCGGCTGACGAAGACCGCGACGGTCGGGCGGTGCGCGGCCTCCACCAGCCGCCAGGTGAGCTGCCACGTGCGGGTCAGCTCGGCCAGCCGCTGCTCCAGCTCCGCCCGCCGGGCGGCCAGGTCGGCCAGCACGAACTCCAGGCGCAGGGTGAAGGTGCCGCCGCTCGGGTCGGAGGAGTGCTGCTGGGAGTCGGTGATGTTCGCGCCGACGTCGGCCATCAGGCCGCTGATCGCCGCCACGATCCCCGGCCGGTCGGGGCAGCGGACGACCAGTCGTCCCAGGTCGGCGGTGCGGTCGTCGAGCGGGCGGGCAGCAGACACGGTGCTAGATCGTCCCAGACCCCTGCGACGCGCGGTCGGGGCCGCCCCGGCGGAGGGCCGCGAGCACGGTGCACGCCGTCCAGACGACGTCGACGGCGAACACGACCACCCAGATCCGGCCCGCCCCGTGGACGAAGCCGGGCAATCCCTCCAGCCCGGGCCGCGCGCCGCGCAGGAGGGCGTCCCACCCCTGCTCGGCGGAGGCCACGTCGACCACCCAGGAGAGGTCGACGAGCGCCAGCACCACCTGGACGAGGACGAACAACACCGCGTGGGCGGCCAGGAGCGACAGCTGCCGGCGCGGGCCGCGGGAGCTCGCGCCGACCGTGCGGCGGCCCGCCGTCCGGCCGCCCGACCCGGCGGTGTCCCCGACGGCGGCCGCCGGTGCGGTGGCGGCTGCGTCCGGGACGGCGGGTGCGCCGGCGGGCACGGGAGCCACCGCCACCTCCGGCGGGGCGGCGACGGGCCGGTCCCGCACCCCCAGCCGGCCCACCGCCCACGGCCCGAGCACCGCGCCGGCCAGGCTGGGCAGCGCGAGGACCAGGCAGGCCGTCGTCCACGACCCGCCCTGGTAGAGCGCGCCGGCCAGCACCGCACCCACGGCGGCACCCACCAGCGCGGCCGCCTCGTACAGGCCCATGCCGCGGCCGATGCCGGCGCCCGCGGCCTCGGCGACGACCGCCTGCTGCACGGGGATGACCGCCGCCCAGGCCGCCGCGCTCAGGACCCACGCCGCCGCCAGCACGCCCGGGGTGGGTGCGAAGGACAACCCGACCGCGAAGAGCGCGCTGGCCACCGATCCCAGCGCCAGCACCCGGCGGCGGCCGAACGCCACGGCGAGGCGGTGCAGCGGCCCGGGCAGCAGGCCCATGACGACGGCGCCCGGGAGGTAGACCAGCGCGATCTCCACCGGCTCCAGGCCGTGCCCGCGCTGCAGGTGCAGGAGCAGCAGGATGCCGACGGCGGACTCCGCGGCCATGGTGGCCGCGACGGTGAGCAGCAGCGGGCGCAGTCTCCGGCCGGTGCGCCGCAGGGCGGCAGGCGGCCCGGCACCGGCCACCGGGCCCGGCCGGATCGGCGCGGAGTACAGGAAGCCGGCACCCACCAGGCAGGCCGCGGCGCAACCGAGGAACAGCCCCCGGTAGCCCAGCGCCGGCAGCAGCGACAACCCGGCCACGAAGGCCACCCAGACGCCGGTCTCCTGCCAGGAGAGCAGCCGCGCGAAGACGGCGGGGTCCACCACCAGCCGCTCACCCACCATGGCGCGCAGCGGCACCCACAGCAGCGCACCTCCCACTCCGCCGACCACCGCGGCCAGGAACGCGAGGGGAAGCGCGCCGGCGAACGCGTACCCGGCGGTGGAGAGCGCGTACAGCAGCGCGCCGACGGCGGCGACGGTCCGACGCTCTCGCGCATCCGCGAGCACGCCGGCCAGCGGCCTGGCGACCACGGAGACGGCCAGCTCGGTCGCCACGAGCAGGCCGACCTCCACCGCGGCGGCCCCGAGGGCGGCGCCCGCCCACAGCGGCAGGAGGAAGTCGAGCAGTTCGGCGGGCCCGCGGGTCAGTGCGGCGGCCGCCAGCGCGCCCGCCTCGCGGCGTGCGGCAGGGCTCCGGACGCGGTCCGCCATGCCCGGCAGCGTAGCGGAACATCTGTTCCACTAACATCGGCGCATGCCCCGGTCCGTGGATCCCGACGAGCGCCGGCGGACCATCGCCGAGGCGCTCTGGCGCGTCGTCGCCCGCGACGGCCTGGCCGCGGCCACCGTGCGCAGCGTGGCCGCGGAGGCAGGGCTGTCGCTCGGCGCGGTGACGCCCTTCTTCGACGGCCAGGAGGCGCTGCACCTGTTCGCGATGCGGCTCGTGGTGGAGCGCACGGCCGCGCGCGTCGCACGCCTGGATCCGCAGGGGTCGCCTCGAGAGGTGGCCGAGCAGCTCCTCACCGCGGCCATGCCGTTGACGGAGGAGACCCGACAGGAGGCCGCGGTCTACTACGCCTTCCTGGCCCGCGCCCGCGTGTCCCCGTCCTTCCGCGCCGTGGCCGACACCGTCGACGACGACCTGCGCCGCCTGCACGCCCTCGTCGTCCGCCTGGCGCTCCCCGACGCGCCCGATCCGCATCGGGAGGCGGCGGTCAGGGAGCTCCAGGCGCTCAGCGAGGGGCTGGCCTTCCAGCTGGTCACCTGGCCGCACCGCTACTCGGTCGAGGACGCGCGCGCCGCAGTGCGGACGTGGATCGACCGGACCGCGGCACCGGCCGGCCGCTCCTCTTCCGGGGAGTAGGCCGGGGTCAGACCTCCGGCAGCGGGGCGCGCCGGGCGCCGGCGACGTCGAAGAGGTCGCCGTACTCCTCGACGCGGGCCAGCACCTGCTCCGTGGTGAACCGCAGGGCCGCGGGATCCAGGGAGCCGTCGCGGACCGCGTCGACCTCGTCCCAGCCGATCGGCGTGGAGACCGTCGCCCCCGCCCGCGCCCGCAGCGAGTACGGGGCGACGGTGGTCTTGGCCGGGTTGTTCTGGCTCCAGTCGACGAGCACCTTGCCCGGCCGCAGCGCCTTCTCCATCCGCCAGACGACGTCGTCGGGGGTCTCGGCCGACAGCTCCTGCGCCAGCTTCTTCGCGTAGCGGCTGGGCTGCTCGCGGTCGGTGACCTCGATCGGCGCGTACACCTGCATGCCCTTGGAGCCCGACGTCTTCACCACCGGGTCCAGGCCGTCGGCCTCCAGCCGCACGCCGAGCCGCTCGGCCACCTCGCAGCACTCGGCGATGCCGGTCTCCGGGCCCGGGTCGAGGTCGAGCACCAGCAGGTCGGGCAGCTGCGCCACCCCGTCGTCGTCCACCCGCCACTGCGGGACGTGCACCTCCAGGGCGGCCAGGTTCGCCGCCCACGCCAGATCGGGGACGTCGGCCAGCAGCACCATGTCCAGCGTCTCGCGGCCGCGCGAGCTGCCCGGGCTCGGCAGGGTCACCCGGCGCACCCACTCCGGGGCGTGCCGCGCGCTGTTCTTCTCGAAGAACGCCGGGCCCTCGACCCCGTCGGGCCACCGGGTGAAGGTCACGGGCCGGCCGGCCACGTGCGGCAGCAGCACCGGGGCGATCCGCACGTAGTAGTCGATGACCTGGGCCTTGGTGAAACCCACCTCGGGGAAGAGAACCTTGTCCAGGTTGGAGACCGCCAGTTGCCGCCCGGCGATCTCCACCCGCTGCCTGGCGGGGCTCACGGTCCGCTACCGCGGCGCCGGCCGTTCACGACTCCCGCACCACGTCGTCGGGCTCCAGGTCGTCGCGGACCCCGCGCCAGACCGGGTGCCGGAGCCGCCCGTCCGCCGTCCACACCGCGTAGGCGACCTCGCCGACGAGGTCGGGCTCCACCCAGCGCGCGTCCCGGGTGACCTCGCGCGGCAGTGCGCCGGCGAAGGGCGAGGTGCGGCGCGGGGTGAGCAGCCGCTGCAGGTCGCGCAGCCCCTGGTCGGTGAACCCGGTGCCCACGTGCCCGACGTAGACCAACCGCCCCTCGTCGTCGGGGACGCCGACCAGCAGCGAACCGATGGTGCCGGCGCGCCGTCCCTGGCCCGGCCGCCACCCGCCGACGACGGCGGACTGGGTGGAGAAGTTCTTGACCTTGCGCCAGTCGGGGCTGCGGACGCCGTCGCGGTACGGGGAGTCCAGCCGCTTGGCCACGATCCCCTCCAGCCCGTTCTCCTCGCTGGCGGCCTGCACGTCGGCGCCGCGGCCCGGGAACCACGGCGTGAGCACCCAACGGCGCCCGGCCGGGTCGAGCTCGTCGAGGAGCGAGCGGCGCTCGGCGTACGGGCGTCCGCGGAGGTCCTGCCCGTCGAGCTCCAGCAGGTCGAAGACGAGGTAGCTGACCGGAGCGGCGGCCGCCATCCGCGGCACCTCGGGACCGGTGCGGTGCATCCGGTTCTGCAGCGCACCGAAGTCGGGGCGGCCCTGCCCGTCCATCAGCACGATCTCCCCGTCGACGACGGCGTCCCGACCGGTGAGCGTGCCGGGCAGCCGGGCGACCTCCGGATACCGGACGGTGATCTCCGTGCCCTTGCGCGAGGCCAGCGTCAGCCGCCCGTCCCGCACCGCGGCCAGGGCACGCACGCCGTCCCACTTGAACTCGTAGCCCCACCCGCCGTCGTCGGCGGGCAGGTCGCCGGGGACGGCCAGCATCGGCAGCGGGAGGTCGGCCGGCTCGGGAGCCACCACCTCAGGCGCTGCGGCGGGCCCGCTTGGCCGGCGGCTTGTCGTCGCCGGCGGCCCGGGCGGTCGTCTTCTCCGCCGGGCCGGCCGCCTTCTTCGGCGCGGCCTTCTTCGCGGCGGCCTTCTTCGCCGGAGCCTTCGCGTCGGCCTTGTCGGCGGCGGCCTTGCGGGGCGCGGCCTTCCGCGCCGACGCCGGCTTCTTCGCCGGCGGCGCCGTGGGCTCCTCGTCCGCGGTCGCGCCGCCCCGGGCGCGCTCGACGCTGCGCCGCAGCGCGCTCATCAGGTCGACGACGGCGGCCCCGTCGTCGGGGGTCTCCACCGGCTGGGCCACCTCGCCCCCGGTCTGCTTCGCCTCCAGCAGGGCGGTCATCGCCTCGCGGTAGTCGTCGGTGAACTCACCCGGGTCGAAGTCCGTGGTCATCGAGCCGATGAGAGCCTCGGCCATCTTCAGCTCCTGCGGCCGCACCGAGATGTCCTCGTCGAGGAAGGCGAAGTCGGGCGTGCGGATCTCGTCGGGCCACCGCATGGTGTGCAGCACGAGGACGCCGTCGCGCACCCGCAGCGCCGCCAGCGACTCCCGCTGCCGCAACGCGATCTTGGTGATCGCCACCTGGCCGGCGTTCTCCAGCGCGTCGCGCAGCAGCACGTAGGGACGCGCCGCGGGACCGTCGGGCTCGAGGTAGTACGTCTTCTCGAACATGATCGGGTCGATCTCGGACTGGTCGACGAACTCCAGCACCTCGATCTCCCGGCGGGTGGTGAGCGGCAACCCCTCGAAGTCCTCGTCGGTGAGGATGACCACCTCCCCGCTGGGCAGCTCGTAGCCCTTGGCGATGTCGGAGTACTCGAGCTCCTCGCCGTCGATCGAGCACACCCGCCGGTACTTCACCCGGCCACCGTCGGCCGCGTGCACCTGGTGGAAGCGGATGTCCTTGTCCTCGGTGGCCGAGTACAGCTTCACGCCGATGCTGACCAGGCCGAACGACACGGCGCCTCGCCAGATCGATCGCATGCCGCCCTCCCTCGCACCCGTTCCGCCGGGCGTCCCCGACCCGGAGCCGGGTCAAGATCGCAGGATAGGTCCGGAGCGCCCTCCGCGGCAGGGCGAACGACGCGGCCACTCCCCCCGACGGAGGACCGTCGCCTCCTCAGCCCTGGTCGTCCGCCCCCTCGTCGGCCGGGGCCAGGGCACCGTTCTGGATCGAGTCGTACACGAACTGCAGGACGTCGGAGCCCGCGACCGTCGTCATCGTCAGCGCGGCCAGCCGGGTGGCCCGGGGTGCGGTCACGTACCCGAAGACGAACGCCGTGCCCACCCACTGGGCCAGGCAGAAGGGGCAGGTGAGCAGCTCACCGACGGCGTGCTTCACGCCGCCGTGCTCCCGCACCTCCTCGGCCACCTCGGCGTGCCCCGAGGCGCCCTCGAAGCGCACGAACGGCGCGCGGAGCGGACTGGTCACCGGGTCCTTGGCGATGCGGCGGGCCAGCCGGAAGGTGGCGATGGTGAGCAGGACGGCGTCACCGAGCGGGATCCGCTCGGGCAGCTGCTTGCCCGCGGCCCGCACCGCCACGGCGCCACCGGCCACCACGCCCGCGTACACGCCCATGGCGCCCAGGTCACCGCCCAGCGGCCTGGGTTCCCCGTTGGTGTACTCGCGCTTCTGGGTGCGCACCCACCGGCGGAGCGGCGCCCCGACCCGCTGGACCTCGTCTGCGATCGCCATGGCCCCCTGCTACCCCGCGGACGCGCTCCCATGCCGCGAGGGGCGGCAGTGCCGCGACGCACACCGGCGCATGGCCGCACGGCCCCCGGGTAGGGCGGTGGAACGACGCCGGTCCCCCGACCGGCCCACGGCCCCTCCGGGGGCGAGAGCGCGGGCACGCCCGCCGACGAACGGAGGCCCGATGACCAACCCCGCCAACGACGGCACCGACCCCGGTACGTACGACGGCACCACCCAGACCGAGGGGCAGACGGCCCGGGACATCTTCCCCTCGGACGACGGCATCCCGGACGTCGCGCAGGACGACTCCCCCACCCAGTCGTGGAAGGAGGACCCGCAGTTCCAGCCGATGCCGAACGAGAGCGCGACCGCCACGGTCGACTTCGGCACCACCGCCTTCGAGCAGTCCCAGGGCGAGTCCCTCGCCGGCCGGCTGGATCGCGAGCTCCCCGACGACGCGGCCGACGTCCGCCCCGCCGAGGACCCGCAGCGGGCCGACGCGCAGCTGGAGCAGGACACCTCGACCACGCCCGAGAGCGACTCCGGCACCAACCGCACCGCAGACGACGTCGAGGCCACCGCGGACCAGCCCGTGGGCGGCGAGGGCCCCGAGGAGTCCGCCGTCCACGTCACCGACGGCTGACGCTCCCCCGCACACCAGCGACCCACCCCTCGGCGCCCCTTCGGGTGCCGTCCGGGGGGTGGGTTGGCGCGCGCGCGGCAGGTTGTCTACGTTGAGTCAGCGGTTCAGCAGGTAGCCGCGACGTGCTGGGCCCGGTGGTCCGGCACGCAACACATTCGACCACCGCGAGCCGGGGGCCCGGGCCCCCGGAGATGTGCAGCGGTAGATTGTCCGGGCGGCCCGTCGTCCGGGTTCCGCCGAGAGGAGCCACTGTCCGTGACCACTTCCGACCTGCCCGCCGAGGGGCAGCCCGACGTGTCGACCGAGGGCACCGAGGCACCCTTCGACGACGTGATCACGCTCTCGACCTCCACCGACGAGGACGGCGCTGTCACGGTCACGGTCGTCGGCGAGGTGGACACCTTCACCGCTCCCGTGCTGCGCTCGACCCTGGACAGCCAGCTCGAGCAGCAGCCGCGCGAGCTGGTGATCGACCTGTCCGGTGTCCAGTTCCTGGGCTCGGCCGGTCTCGCCGTGCTCGTCGAGACGCAGAAGTCCGCCCGCAGCCGTGAGGTCGCCCTGCGGCTGATCGCCACGACCCGCGCCGTCACCCGGCCGCTCGAGGTGACCGGGCTGATCGACCTCTTCACCATCGCCGACGCCCGCTGAAGAAGGACCTCGTCCGGAGGCCCCGCTCCACACCGGAGCGGGGCCTCCGTCGTCACTAGGCCGAGAGCAGCCGGCAGACGGCCTCCTCCAGCACCTTCTGCGTGTCCCGGTCGGCCACACCCCCCGACGACAGGACCTCGTCGGCGTCGCGCAGGGCCTCGGCGACCGTCTCGCCGTGCTCGAACCGGTCGACGACGCGCGGGTCGACGTAGCTGGCCTTGCAGACGGCGGGGGTGTTCCCCAGCTGCTCGCTGACCCGCTTGTAGGCGGCGCTGACGACCTTCTTGCGGGCCGTCTTCGACGTCGGCGGGGGCACCTCGGCGAGCGCGGCGGCCATCAGCACCGTCGCCGTCCACGTGCGGAAGTCCTTGGCCGAGATCTCCGCGCCGCTGATCTCCTTGAGGTAGGCGTTGATCTCCGCGCTCGTCACGTCCCGCCACGTGCCGTCCTCGGTCTGGTAGGCGAGCAGGTCCTCACCGGCGTCGGCGGGGCGCTCGAGCAGCTGGCGGACGACGGTCGCCGTGGACCGGTCGGTGATCTCCACCTCCCGCTCGATGCCCCCCTTCGCGAGGTAGGAGCAGAAGGTCCGCTCGCCGCGCACCGACACGTGCGCCCGTTTCAGGGTCGCCAGGCCGAACGTGCCGTTCTCCTCCTCGTACTGCTCGCTGCCCACGCGGAAGGCGCCCAGGTCCAGCAGCCGGATGGCGGTGGCCAGGACGCGCTCGCGGGTGAGGCCGCGGGTGCGCAGCCCGGCCCGCACCGCGTCGCGCACATCGGGCAGCTGGCGCGCGATCTCCAGCACCCGCTCGTGCTTCTCCGCGTCGCGCCGGGCACGCCAGGCGTCGTGGTAGCGGTACTGCCGCCGCCCGGCGGCGTCCACCCCGGTGGCCTGGATGTGCCCGTTGGGCCACGGGCAGATCCAGACGTCCCTCCAGGCCGGCGGGACGGCGAGGGCCCGGATGCGGTCCAGCCGCTCGTCCTTGATGAGGCTGCCGTCGGTGTCGTAGTACGCGAAGCCGCGCCCGGCTCTGCGGCGTCGGTAGCCGGGCCCGTGCACGTCGCTGCGCCGCAGTCTCACGGGCGGGGAATGGGCACCGCAGGCACTCCGCAAACCCCCCGGGACGGAGAGTCACGCCTCAGCGCAGCTCGACCAGCCCGTCCAGACCGCTGATCTCCAGCACGTGCCGGGTCACGCCGCCCGCGGGGGCCTGGACGACGAGGCGCCAGGACTCGTCCCGGGCGATGCGGGCCACGGCCAGGACGACGCGGACGGCGGCGCTGCTGAACAGGCCGACGTCGCAGAGGTCGAGCTCCATCGGGGTGGCGCCGCCGTGACTGGCCTCCAGCATCCGGATCCGCAGCTGTTCCGCGGCCGCGGCGTCGACGGCCCCCCGGGCCCGCACGACCGGGCGCGGACCCTCGCGCTCGACCACCACGTCCGCACCGTCGACGACGCGGTGCGCGTCGATCTCCTCGTCCGGGGTCCGCCGCAGCCGGAAGCTCAGCGTGACCGTCGTCCCGTGGTCCTCGGCCAGGGTCACGCCGTCGACGAGCTGGCGCATGATCAGCAGCCCGCGGCCACGGTCACCCGGGTCGCGGTCCGGCGGGCGCCAGGTGCCCTGGTCCCGCACGGTCACGGTGAGCACCCCGTCCACGTCGACCTGGGCGGTCACCGACATGGGCCCGGGCTCGGTACCCCGGTAGGCGTGCTCGGCGGCGTTCGCGCACGCCTCGCCGACGGCGACCATGACACCCACCCGGTCCTGCTCGCCCATGCCCAGGTCGGTCAGCCAGGCGTTGAGGCGCCGGCGCACGCCGGGCAGCGCGGAGGGCACGGCGAGCAGGTCCAGCTGGAGGGCCTCGTGCGCGGTGGCCCGCCGGTGGGCGACCAGGACGGCGACGTCGTCCAGCCAGCCGTGCGGCCGGCGCACGCCCTCGGCGATCGCCCCGGCCAGCCCGGCGGCGGCATCGACGCCGAGGGCCCCCGGATCGTCCAGCACCTCGCGCGCGGCCGCACCGAGCCGTTCGAGCGCCTCGGCGGGTGGCTCGTCGAGCCCCGCGACCACACCGTTGGAGAAGAGCACCAGCGTCGCGCCCTGGGCGAGCTGGGCCTCGTGCAGCGGCGCCGGCGCCCCGGGGAGGCTGCCGAGCGGCGGCCGGGCGGTCACCTCGAGGAACGTGCTGCTCCCGTCGGCGTGCACGACCAGCGGGGCCGGGTGACCGGCCGCGCTGTAGACCAGCCGCCCGGTGGCGACATCGAGGACGCCGTAGAACACCGACGCCCCCTCGACGTCGTCCATCTGGGCGGCGAACGCGTCGAGAGCGGCGAGCACGGCCGCCGGCTCCGGGTCGCCGAGCACCGTGGAGCGCATCGCCCCGCGCAGCCGGCTCATCGCGCCGGCCGCGGCCACCCCGTGCCCCACGGCGTCGCCCACCACCAGGGCGACGCGGCCCTTGCCCAGCGGCACGGCGTCGTACCAGTCGCCACCGGCCGCGGAGAGCTCGGTGGCCCGGTGGTAGCTGCCGGACAGGACCACGTCGGGGAGCATCGGCAGCGACGGCGGGAGCAGCGCCTGCTGCGCGCGGTGCACGTCGTCGGCCGCGAGCGCTTCGATCACCACGAAGGCACCCGGCTCGCCGGCGACCGTCATGGGCCGCACCGTGGCCGTCACCATCGGCCCCTCCGGCCCGAGCGCGCCGCTGAGGGTCTCGGTGTGCCCGCTGCGCGCAGCGGCCTCGACGAGGTCGGCCAGCGGGCGCCCGGAGACCTCGGGCAGGCCGCCGCGCCGGGCCTCCAGGCCGCGGGCTCGGGCGTTGGCCCACAGCGGTCGGGCGGCGTCGGCCGCCAGGCAGAACAGCGCGTCGGGCGACGTCTCCATGGCAGCGAGCAGCACGGCGGAGCCCTCGTCCAGGGCGCCGTCGTCGGTGGGTGGCAGACTGCCGGAACCGGTGCTCATCTCGGGCCAGCCAACAACAGGCTGCGGGTGGCGGCAACCGCGTGCCCGGCACGCGAACGCCGTGGTCCAGGCCACGTTTGGGCGCCGGCGCCGGTCGGGTAGGCAGCAGTCTTGTGCACCGATCGGTGCCGGTCCGCGCCGCCACCGGTGGCCGGGCCGACCGGCACGGGGCACCACCGCGGCTCGAAGGTCGAGTGCGCCGGGAACGAAGGAGCGGACGACGGATGGTCGATTCGAGGGCCCCCCTCGCGCAGGACGGACGGCGTGCGGAGCGACTGGAGCTGCGGGTGCCCACCACCGCGACCCAGCTGCCCGCGGTCCGGGCCATGGCCGGTGACCTGGCGATGCGGATGGACTACGACCTCGACGCGGTGGAGGACCTCCGTCTCGCGGTCGACGAGGCCTGCGCCACCCTGTCGACGATCGTCCAGGGGGACGCGCCGCTGACGGTCGTCTTCGAGACCACGCGGGCCGGCCTGCACATCAACGCCTGGGTGCCCACCGCGGACGGCACGGAGGTCCCCACCGACGGCTTCGGGTGGGCGGTCCTCGCCGCCCTGGTCGACTCGGTCGAGGGCCGGCGCTCCACCGAGCGCGAGGTCCCGGGCGGGACCGGCAGCGACTCGCCGGTGGCCGTGATCGCCCTCGCCAAGTACCTGCCGGGGCAGCACCCGGCGGGCGTGGGCGACGAGAACCTCTCGGTGGCCCGGTGAGCAGGTCGGCCGCCGCCGCCGACTCCATCGAGGAGGAACCCCTGGACGCCACCGAAGGCACGCCCGTCGACCCCTCGGCCGAGCAGCCGGTCGAGACCCCGGACGAGCCCGCGCCCGGCCTCCCCGGCCCGCCGGCCGCCCCCGAGCCCGATGCGCCACCGCTGTCGGAGAACCGGCGCCGGGCCGAGCGCACGGCGCCGCTGTTCGCCGAGCTGGCCACCCTCGACAAGGACGACCCCCGCCGGGAACGGCTGCGCGAGATCCTCGTCGAGGAGCACCTGCCCCTGGTGCGGCACTTCGCCCGGCGGTTCAGCAACCGCGGCGAGCCCTTCGACGACCTGCTGCAGGTCGGCACGCTCGGGCTGATCGCCGCGATCGACCGGTTCGACCCGACACGGGGCGTGGAGTTCCTCTCGTTCGCCGTCCCGACGATCACCGGCGAGATCAAGCGGCACTTCCGCGACCAGGGCTGGTCGGTGCGCGTACCGCGCCGGCTGCAGGAGCTGCACCTGTCGCTGAACGCCGCCGTCGGCGAGCTGGCGCAGAAGAACGGCCGGGCCCCGACCCCCAGCGAGCTGGCCGAGCACCTGGGCATCCCCCGCGCCGAGGTGCTGGAGGGGCTCGCCGTCGCCAACGCGTACCGGAGCAGCTCGCTGGACGAGCGGCTCTCCGGTGAGGACGACTCCCCCACCCTGGCGGCGACGCTGGGCGAGGAGGACGCGGCGCTCGAGGGCGTGGAGTACCGCGAGTCGCTGCAGCCGCTGCTGGCCACCATCCCGGCCCGGGAGCGGCGGATCCTGATCCTGCGGTTCTTCGGCAACATGACCCAGTCGCAGATCGCCGCCGACATCGGCATCTCGCAGATGCACGTCTCCCGGCTGCTCAGCCAGACGCTGGCCAAGCTCCGCGAGGGCCTGCTCAAGGACTAGACCCCGGCAAGCACCGGAGGCTCTGCCCGCGCCCGGAGAGGGGCGTAGGCAGAGCTTCCGGTGTCTCGTGCTGCTACTGCTGCGACCCGTACGGCGGGTCGGCGTCCGGCGGGTCGATCTCCGCCGGACGGTTGCGCGGGTCCGCCGCGGGACCGGACTCCCGCACGTCCTGCTTCACCTGCGACAGCGGCGGCGGTGTCGGCACCGCCGGGGCGCTGTCGGTGATCGACGACAGCTCGATCTTGGCCTCCGGCTGGTCGGCTGCTCGCGGCAGCTGCGACTCGAACCAGCTGCTGGTGTCCAGGCCGCCGTCCTTCGGGCCGCCGCCGCCGTCGCCGGACGGCTCGACGTCCATCCACGACTTCCCGCCCTCGGCGCCGCCCAGGCTGGCCAGCCCCTCGAGCGCCTTGCTGAACTCGCTGGGCACGATCCACATCTTGTTGGCGTCGCCCTGGGCGATCTGCGGCAGCGTCTGCAGGTACTGGTAGGCCAGCAGCCCCTGGTCGGGCTTGCCGTCGTGGATGGCCTGGAACACCGTCTCGATCGACTTCGCCTGCCCCTGCGCCTGCAGGTAGAGCGCGGCGCGCTCACCCTCGGCGCGCAGGATCCGGCTCTGCCGCTCGGCCTCCGCCTCGAGGATCGCCGACTGCTTCTTGCCCTCCGCGGAGAGGATCGCCGCGGCCTTCTCACCCTCGGCGGTCGTGATCGCCGACTGACGGGCACCCTCGGCGGTCAGGATGATGGCGCGCTTGTCGCGGTCGGCGCGCATCTGCTTCTCCATCGAGTCCTGGATGGACGGCGGCGGGTCGATCGCCTTGATCTCCACGCGCGCCACGCGCAGCCCCCACGGCCCGGTCGTGCCGTCGAGGACCGAGCGCAGCTGGCTGTTGATGCCGTCGCGGCCGGTCAGGGCGCCCTCGAGGTTGAGGCCACCGACGACGTTGCGCAGCGTGGTCGTGGTCAGCTGCTCCATGCCGGTGATGTAGTTGGCGATGCCGTAGACGGCCAGTCGCGGATCAGTCACCTGGAAGTAGACGACGGTGTCGATGCCGACCTGCAGGTTGTCGGCGGTGATGACCGGCTGCGGCGGGAACGAGATGACCTGCTCGCGCAGGTCGATGGTGGCCCGCACGCGGTCGATGAACGGCACGAGGATCGACAGGCCCGGCGACAGGGTCCGGCTGTACCGGCCCAGTCGCTCGACGACCTTGGCCTGCGCCTGGGGGACGATCGTCACGCTCTTGGCGATCACGATGATCACGAGCACGGCGATGACGATCAGTGCGATGAGTGCCGCATCCACGGCGAGCTCCCTTCGTCGGGGGTCACCGTTGATCCTGCCCTGCCGGGTCCCCCGGGTCAGCACCTTGGGGACAGGCGTCACTCCAGCGCGTCGCCGACGACCGCCGTCGCACCGTCCACCTGCAGGATGCGCACCGTCTCACCGACGCCGAAGGACTCCGCGCTGTGCTGGCTGCGCGCACTCCACTCGTCGGCCCCGAGCCGGATCCGGCCACCGGAGGCGTCCACGGGCTCGGAGACCTCCGCCGTCTTGCCGATGAGCGTGTCGACGCCGTCGAGCTGGAGCGGGGTGCGATCGGTCAGCTGCCTCTTCGCCAAGGGGCGCACCGCCACCAGGAGCACCCCCGACACGATGATGAAGGTGGCGAGCTGCAACCACAGCGCGCCACCCAGCAGCGCGACGGTCATGCCACCGAGTGCGCCACCGGCGAGCATGAGCAGCACCAGGTCGAGGGTGAGCATCTCGCCGACGGCCAGCGCCCCTGCACCGATCAACCACAGCAACCACGCCATGCACCAAGTCTGGCAGAGCCGCGGCCCCGGGAGGCCGCGCGGCGGCCCGGCCGCGCCGACGTAGCCTCGACCGGTGCACGACTACCCCGCCGGCCGGCTCGCGGTCTGGACGACCGCCTGGCTGGGCGGGCGCGCCTCCTACGACGAGACGCTGGAGGCGCTGACCGGCGAGCACGCCCACCTCGTGGCCGGCATGCCCGGGAGCGCCGGGACGGTGCCGCTCGGCGAGGCGCTGACCGCGCTGCGCGGCCTGCGCGAGCAGCGGCTGCGGCTGGTGCTGCCGGTACCCGGCGACGTGCGCGGGCTGCCTGCGGTGCCGGGCCTGGCCGCCGCGGCGCTGGAGGCGGGGCAGGCCGCCGTCGGGACCCGGCTGGTCCTGGTCCCGCGGACCGGCCCGGAGGTCGTCACCTGGACGGCGTTCCCGCTCGACGGTGCGGCGCCCCCGCCGCCGCCTGCGGAGGGCAGGCTGCGCGCGGTCTCCGGGGCGCTCGACCTCGCCGTCACCGACGCCGCCCGGACGCTGGCGGACCTGGACCTGGCACGCTGGCACCCCGAGGTCCCCGCGCTGCTGGCCGACCTGGCACGCCCCAAGCCGGCCCCCGGCCTGCCGTTCGACCACGACCCGCTGGCGCTGTCGGTGCTCGGGCGGGCGCAGCGGCTGGCGGCCGTGCTCGACCTCGCGGCCACCGACGCACCCGGGGCAGCGGTCAACCAGGCCCAGATCGCCGCCCGCGACGCCGCCCTGCGTCCGCTCTCCGACGCGGTGCGCGAGGCGGTCACCGCCGCGTACAACGACGTCCCCCGATGACACCGCGGCCACGTGCCGTGCCCTGCACCGTGCAGCCGTTGCATCGGGGGTAGGGACGACCCTGCCACGCTCTGGGGGTGTTCCGCGCGCCCCGCGGGTCCTGCAGGGCCCCCGGAGCGGGAGCACGGCCCCCAGAGCGGGTCAGCCGGCGGCGGGACGGCTCGGGCGCGGCGGGACGAAACAGCAGGACGCCGGGCAGTTGGTGCCCAGGCGCGGCTCGCCCCCGACGCGTCGCTCCTCGAGCAGCCCGCGCAGCGAGGTCACGAACGCCGGGTGCGTCCCCGCCGTCGCCGCGCGGGCGAAGGCGAGGCCCAGCCGCTCGGCGGTCTCCTTCGCCTCGTTGTCGAGGTCCCAGATCACCTCGAGGTGGTCGCTGACGAAGCCGACCGGGAAGAGGACGACGGCGGTCTCCCCCGCCTCCGCCAGCGCCTCCAGGTGGTCGTTGACGTCCGGCTCCAGCCACGGCACCGACGGCGGGCCGCTGCGGCTCTGCCACACCAGGTCGAACGGCCGGCCCGGGGCGGCGAGGTCGACGACCTGCTGCGCGGCGGCCATCAGCTCCGCCTCGTAGGCGTGCCCCTCCGGTCCGGCGACGGCGGCCATCGTGTCCGGGATGCTGTGCGCGGTCGCCACGAGGCGGGCGGAGGCGCGCAGCTCCTCGGGGAGCTCGGCCAGCGCCGCGGCGAGCGCGTCGGCGTTGGCCCGCACGAAGCCGTCGGCGTCGAAGTAGTGCGGGAGCTTCTCCGCGGTCGGGCCGCCCGGGGCGGCGGCGTCGCCGGTCAGCGCGGCGCGGGCGCGGGCGATGTCCTCGTGGTACTGCCGGCAGCCGGAGAAGGAGGCGTAGGCCGACGTCGCCAGCACGTAGGCGTGCTGGATGCCGTCGTCGGTCATCTGCTGCCAGACGTCCTCGACGTAGGGCGCCCAGTTGCGGTTGCCCCAGTAGACCGGCAGGTCGATCCCCGCCGAGCGGAGCTCGGCCTCCAGCGCCGCGAGCAGCGCCTTGTTCTGGTCGTTGATCGGGCTCACGCCGCCGAAGTGGTGGTAGTGCTCGGCGACCTCCGCCAGCCGCTCGCGCGGGATGCCCCGCCCGCGGGTGACGTTCTCGAGAAAGGGCATGACGTCGTCGTGGCCCTCCGGGCCGCCGAACGACAGGAGCAGCAGCGCCTCCCGCCGGCCGGGCGGGGCAGGCTCGGCCGACGGCGCGACGCCGCCGTTGTTGCGGACGGCGAGCGAGGGGTCCTCGTCGGGTCGCTGACCGGCAGGAGTGATGTCGACGATTGCGCGGGGCACGTGGGTTCTTCCTGTTGCGGGGCGTCGACGGATGCACTCACACGCCGACGGCGTGGAAGCCCCCGTCGACGTGGACGATCTCGCCGGTGGTCGCGGGGAACCAGTCCGACAGCAGGGCGACGACGGCCTTGCCGGCGGGCTCCGTGTCGGTGACCGACCAGCCCAGCGGGGCCCGTCCCTCCCACGCCTCCTCGAACTGCTTGCTGCCCGGGATGGACTTCATGGCCATGCTGCGCAGCGGGCCGGCGGCGACGATGTTGGACCGCACGCCCTCCGGGCCCAGCTCGCGGGCGACGTAGCGGCTGACCGACTCCAGCGCCGCCTTGGCCGCGCCCATCCAGCCGTAGACCGGCCAGGCGACGGTCGCGTCGAAGGTCAGCCCGACGACCGAGGACGGGTTGGCCAGCAGCGGCCGGCAGGCCTGGGTGAGCGAGGCGTAGGACCAGCTCGACACCTGGAACGCGGTGGCGGCGTGCTCCCAGGCCACCTCGGGGAAGCCCTCGCCCATCGCCTCCTGCGGGGCGAAGCCGATGGAGTGCACCACGCCGTCGAGGCGGTCGAAGCCCTGCTCGCGCAGCCGGTCGGCCAGCGTGGTCAGGTGCTCGGTGTTCGTCACGTCGAGCTCGACGACGGCGGCCTCCTGCGGCAGCCGCTTGGCGATCCGCTGGCACAGCGACAGGGCGCGGCCGAAGTTGGACAGGACGACGGTGGCGCCCTGCTCCTGCGCGATCCGCGCGGTGGCATACGCGATCGACGCCTCGGTGAGGACCCCGGTGACCAGGATCTTCTTGCCGTCCAGGATGCCCATCAGTGCCCCATTCCGAGTCCGCCGTCGACCGGGACGACCGCCCCGGTGATGTAAGCCGCCGCGTCCGACGCCAGGAAGCGCACGACGCCGGCGACCTCGTCGGCGTCGGCGTACCGGCCCAGCGGCACCTGGCCCAGGATCTCCTGCTGCCGGGCCTCGGGCAGCTCCGCGGTCATGTCCGTGGTCACGAACCCGGGTGCCACCACGTTCGCGGTGATGTTCCGGCTGCCGAGCTCGCGCGCGATCGACCGGGCCAGGCCCACCAGCCCGGCCTTGCTCGCCGCGTAGTTCGTCTGTCCGGCCGAGCCGAGCAGCCCGACCACCGAGGACACGAACACCATCCGGCCGGCCCGGGCGCGCACCATCTTCGGGGTCGCGCGCTTGGCGACCCGGTAGGCGGCGGTGAGGTTCGCGTCGACGACGTCGGCGAAGTCCTCTTCCTTCATCCGCATGAGCAGGCCGTCGCGGGTGATGCCGGCGTTGCTCACCAGCACCTCGACCGGCCCCTGGTGCTCCTCGACCTCGCCGAAGGCGCGGTCGACGTCCTCGGCGCTGGTGACGTCGCACCGGACGCCGAACAGCCCGTCGGGGGCGCCGCTGCCGCGGTGCGTCACCGCGACCGAGTCGCCCTGCTCGGCGAACGACCGGGCGATGGCCAGCCCGATCCCCCGGTTACCGCCGGTCACCAGTACCGACCTGCCCACGTGCCACTCCCCTGCGCCGACGACCCGGTGTTCCGGTCCGAACCTAGCCCTTGGGCGCAGGTCACACCGCCTACCGGCCGGTAGGGGCCGCGGGGGACGACGCGCGCGCGTCGCAGCGATCGTCCACGCTGACGGGATGTTCTTCCTCTTCGGCTTCGGGACCAAGCAGCGGGACGCGGGCCCGGGGGCGACCCGCACCTGTCCCCGGTGCGGCAACACCGCGCGGTGGACCCGGGTCCGGCAGTTCCGGCAGCTCACGGTCTTCTTCGTGCCCGTCCTGCGGTGGCGACGCCGGCAGCTCGAGGTGTGCCCGGTCTGCGGGGCCGCGGTGGACGCCCGGGCCGGGTGATCAGCGCCGGCCGCCGGCCGTTCCGCCGTCGGACCGGCCCGCGTCCAGCGCGCGCGCGACCGCCCCCGCCGCCTCGGCCAGGTGGCCGACCCACTCCGGCAGCCGGTCGCGGGAGTACCGCGCGGAGGGTGCGGCCAGGGAGAGCCCCGCACCGTCGAGCCCGCCCGCCGCCGGGACGGCGACCCCGACCGCCGTCAGCCCCGCCTCGGTCGCCTGGTCGTTGAGGGCGAAGCCCCGACGCCGGACCGTGCGCAGCTCCCGCTCCAGCCGGGCGGCCGCGGGCTCGTCCAAGCCGGCGAGGACGTCGGCCCGGCGCTCGGCGCCGAGAGCGGCGAGCACCGCCTTGCCGCCCGAGGTGAGGTGGGCGGGCAGCGCCCGCCCGGTGCGGTCGCCGACGCGCAGCACCTGGTGGCTCTCCACCGTCGCCACGAACCGGACCTCCCGACCGGCCAGCAGCATGACGTTGGCCGTCTCCCCCACCGCGTCGACGAGCCGCCGCAGGCGCGGCAGGGCGGCGTCCCGCAGGAGGGCGACCGACGCCGGGGGCGCCGTGGCCGGACGCAGGGCCGATCCGGGCCCGTACCGGCGATCGGGCAGCTGCTCGGCGAAGTCCCGGTAGACGAGCATCCCGAGCAGCCGGTGGGCCGTGGACGCGGAGACGCCCAGCCGACCGGCGACGTCGGTCACCCGCATGGGGCCCTCCTGCTGCAGAAGGCTGGCCAGCAGGAGAGCGGAGTCCACCGAGCCGATCGCGTACGCGGGCTTGTTCTTCACCGCAGAAAACTCTATTCCCCTCCGCGGGAAGTGGGGCAGCGTCGCGGGTGCCAGCACACGTACGGATGTCAGGGGACGAGACGTGCAGTTCTACCTCGACGGCTACCGGCCCGGCGACCCGCTGGTCGAGGAGCCGCACCCGTCGGTCGCCGACCGGCCGGAGGGGCTGCCCACCGAGGCGGACGTCGTCATCGTCGGCACCGGCCCGGCCGGGCTCGTGCTCGCCGCGCAGCTGGCCGCCTTCCCCGACATCCGCACCGTCGTGGTCGACCGGCGGGACGGGCCCCTGCAGGTGGGCCAGGCCGACGGAGTGGCCTGCCGCACGGTCGAGATGTTCGAGGCCTTCGGCCTGGCCGACCAGCTCGTCGCGGAGGCCTACTGGGTCAACGAGGTGGCCTTCTGGCGGCCCGACCCGGCCGACCGCACCCGCATCGCGCGGACCGGTCGCGTCCAGGACGTCGAGGACGGGCTCTCGGAGTTCCCGCACGTCATCGTCAACCAGGCGCGGATGCAGGCCTGGCTCCGCGAGCACATGGCCCGCTCGGCCAGCCGGCTGGCGCCCTCCTACGGGCTGCACGCCACCGGCGTCGACGTCGACACCAGCGGCACCTCGGACCACCCGGTCACCCTCACCCTGCAGCACCTCCGGGGCGGGCGGGCGACGGGCGAGGTCTCGACGGTCCGGGCGCGGTACGTCGTCGGCTGCGACGGCGCGCGCAGCAGCATCCGCACGGCGATCGGCCGCGAGCTGGTCGGCGATGCGATGAACCAGTCGTGGGGTGTCATGGACGTCCTCGCCGTCACCGACTTCCCCGACATCCGGCTGAAGGCGGCGATCCACTCGGCCAACCAGGGCAACCTGCTGATCATCCCGCGCGAGGGCGGCTACCTGGTCCGGCTCTACATCGAGCTCGACGCCGTCGCCGACCGCGAACTCCGCGACCGGCGCGCCGTCACGCCGGAGAAGCTCGCCGCGGTGGCCAACCGGATCCTGCACCCGTACTCCATCGAGGTGAAGGGCGTCGGCTGGTGGTCGGTCTACGACATCGGCCAGCGGCTCTGCGACAGGTTCGACGACGTGCCGGCGGAGGAGACCGCGACGCGCCTGCCGCACGTCTTCATCGCCGGCGACGCCTGCCACACGCACAGCGCCAAGGCGGGCCAGGGCATGAACGTCTCCATGGCCGATGCCTGGAACCTCGGCTGGAAGCTGGCCGCGGTGCTGCGCGGCACCGCCCGCCCGGAGCTGCTGCACACCTACTCCGCGGAGCGGCAGGCGATCGCCCAGGAGCTCATCGACTTCGACCGCGAGTTCGCCCGCATGTTCAGCGCGCCCCCGAAAGAGGACGAGAGCGACCACGGCGTCGACCCCGAGGAGTTCCAGCGCTACTTCGTGCAGCAGGGCCGGTTCACCGCCGGCGTCGCCACGCGCTACGCGCCGTCGATGATCACCGGGAGCACCGAGCACCAGTCGCTCGCCGCGGGCTACCCGGTCGGCATGCGCTTCCACTCCGCCCCGGTGATCCGGGTCGCCGACGCCAAGCCGGTGCAGCTGGGGCACGCGGCCCGGGCCGACGGCGCCTGGCGGCTCTACGTCTTCGCCGACTCCACGGAGCCCGCCGACCCCGGGTCGCGGGCCCGGGCGCTGCTGGAACACCTCGGGTCCGAGAACTCACCCCTGGCCCGGTACACCCCCGACGGCGCCGAGCCCGACTCGGTGATCGACGTCCGCGCGATCTTCCAGCAGGAGCACCGCGAGCTGGCCGTCGACCGGTTGCCGGCGGTGCTGCTGCCGCGGAAGGGCCGCCTCGGGCTGGTCGACTACGAGAAGGCCTTCTCCCCCGACCACGCCGCCGGGAACGTCTTCGCGATGCGGGGCATCGACCGGGAGCGCGGCTGCATGGTCCTGGCGCGACCCGACCAGCACGTGGCGGCGGTGCTGCCCCTGGACGCGGAGGACGAGCTGGCCGACTTCCTCGCCGGAGTGCTGGTCGAGGCACGGTAGCGGCCCGGCGCGAGCCCCGGCATCGGTGAGCGCACCTGCGCCGCGTCCCCCCACCCCCGCACGGCGGCACCCGGTGTGCCCGCCCGGGAACAGGGGTAGGCGCGTTGCCGGCCAGGGCCGTCCCCGGACGGCCGCCACGACCAGGCACCGAGGAGTGATCCGCCCGCCATGCCGTTCTGGCCGCGCCGGCGTCGGGAGCCACCCTGGGTGCGCCGGTTGGGCGGCGGGCACCCGTGGCTGCTCACCGCCGAGCAACGCGGGAACTCCGCGACAACGCTACCGGCGTGGCGGGAGGGCAACGCGGTGGACGCGGTCGTCGACGGGCGCCCCTATCTCCGGCAGCTGCGCGCGGTGCTGGACGCCGCCGGCGCGGAGGACCTCGTCCTGCTGGCGAGTTGGCGCGCCGAACCGGAGGAGCTGCTCGACGACGACGGTCCGCCGTTCGCCGCGGCACTGGTCGGCGCCGCCCGCCGCGGTGCTGACGTCCGGTTGCTGCTGTGGCGGTCGCACGCGACGGCGCTCGGCTTCACCCTCGGCCCCCACCGGGAGCTGGCGCGAGCGGTGCACGCGGCGGGGGGTGAGGCGGTGCTGGACGCGCGGGTGCGACCCCTGGGGTCGCACCACCAGAAGCTCGTCACGGTCACCGGCGCGACGGGTGAGGTCGCCTTCCTCGGTGGCATCGATCCGGCCCGGACCCGCCGGGACGGGCCGGCGCACACCGGCGACCCGCAGCGGCAGCGGTTCAACGCCGCGTACGGCCCGACCCCGGCCTGGCACGACGTCCAGCTGCGGCTGACCGGGCCCGCGGTGCACGACCTGGCGACCGTGTTCCGGGAACGGTGGGCCGACCCGGCACCGCCGGTCCGCTGGCCCTGGCAGCGCGTGACCGACCGGTTGCTCGGGGCGGCCCGCCCGGTCCACCCCGTCCCGCCGCCGTCACCTCCACCGGCGCCGAGCGGCACCTGCACGGTGCAGCTGCTGCGCACGTACCCCCGCCGCCGCCCTGCGCATCCCTTCGCCCCGGAAGGCGAGCGCAGCATCGCCCACGGCTACGCGAAGGCGCTCGCCCGCGCCCGTCGGCTGGTGTACGTCGAGGACCAGTACCTCTGGTCCAGCGAGGTCGCACGGATCTTCGCGGCCGCGTTGCGCCGGTCCCCGGAGCTGCGGTTGATCGCCGTCGTCCCCCGGCACGTCGACGGCGAGGGGCGCCTCGACCGGCCGGCCACCCTGCGCGGCCGCAACGCGGCCTGGCGCACCGTGCTGGCCGCCGGGGGCGAGCGGGTGCAGCTGTTCGACCTGGAGAACGAGGCCGGCTTCCCCGTCTACGTGCACGCCAAGGTGTGCATCGTCGACGACGTGTGGGCCGCCGTGGGCAGCGCGAACCTCAACCGGCGCTCCTGGACCCACGACTCCGAGCTCACCGCTGCCGTGCTCGACGAGTCGCGCGACGGTCGGGAGCCGGTCGACCCCGGTGGCCTGGGCGACGGCGCACGGACCTTCGCCCGCCGGCTGCGGCTCGACCTGATGCGCGAGCACCTGGACCGGGCCGAGGGCGACGACGCCGACCTCCTGCACGCCGACGACGCGGTGGCGGCGATGCGTCGATCCGCGGCGGCGCTCGACGCCTGGCACGACAGCGGCCGCCGCGGACCGCGACCGACCGCGACGCCCGAGCCCAGCACCGTCAGGTCCTCGTCGACGGGGAACCAGCCGGGCACCTGGGCCTGGAACTCCTGCCGCTGGGTGGTCAGGTGCAGCACCCCGGCGCCCACCATCGTCGCGCCGAGCAGCAGCCGGGCAGCGGTACGGGGCAAGGAGGTCATGGCGCAGCGTAGGCAGGGGCGTCGACCCCACCCACCGCGCTCGTTGACACGCCGGTCCGGCCGCCCGTACACAGCGGAGGTGGACAACGACGTGTCGCGCCGGGTGGCGCTCGAGGTGGCCGACGGCGTGGCGACGGTGCGGCTGGACCGGCCGGAGAAGCTGAACGCGCTGGACCCCGCGATGTTCGAGGCGCTCGTCGCCGTCGGGACCGGGCTGATGGAGCGGGACGATGTCAGCGCGGTGGTGCTCACCGGGGCCGGCCGGGCCTTCTGCGCCGGCCTGGATTTCGGTTCCTTCGCCGCGATGGCCGAGGGCGGCGAGCGCGTCGTCGTCGCCCGGGAGCCGCTGGGCGCGGCGGGTGCGCTGGCCCAGCAGGCCGTGCACGTGTGGTCGCTGGTGCCCGCCCCGGTGATCGCGGCGGTCCAGGGCGTCGCGTTCGGCGGCGGCCTGCAGATCGCCCTCGGTGCCGACATCCGGCTGGTCGCGCCCGACGCGCAGCTGTCGCTGATGGAGATCCTGTGGGGCATCGTGCCGGACATGTGCGGCACCCAGCTGCTGCCCGAGCTGGTCGGCCGCGACGTCGCCAAGGAGCTCGCGCTGACCGGGCGGAAGGTGTCGGGTGCCGAGGCGGTCCGCCTCGGGCTGGCCACCCGCGAGGCCGCCGACCCGCTGGCCGCCGCGCTCGAGCTGGCCAGCGAGATCGCCGGGCACAGCCGCAGCGCCACCCGGGCGGTCAAGCGGCTGGTCGACCTCGCCGGGCGGGTGCCGCTCGCCGAGGGGCTGGCCGCCGAGCAGGCCGAGATCGGCGCCCTCATCGGCTCACCGGAGCAGGCCGCGGTCGTCCGCCGCCGGCTCGGGAACCGCGCCTGAGCAGCCGCTCCCGACCCGCTACCGCGGGACGAGGACCGACCAGGCGGCGGGCTGCACCCGCCACGTGCGGGCGACGGCGATCTCGTCGAGTTCCCCGTCGGCGTCGACGGCGACGGTGCTCCCGGACAGGCGCACCTCCCGGGCGCGCGCCACCAGCACGTCGTCCCGCTCGACGTGACCGCCGGTGGTCAACGCCGTCCCGAAGGCCACCCGCGCCACCGGTCCGGTGGCGACGCTCACGACGACGTCGGCCTCCCCGTCGTCGGGCCGCGCGTCCGGCGCCAGCGGGGTGCCGCCCCCGATGGTCGAGCCGTTGCAGATCCCGACCATCAGCACGCCCAGCCGGCCGTCGGCGGCCCACTCGCCGGTCGCGGCCACCTCCCCGTCGATCTCGACGCACAGCTCCCACCCGGCGCCGGACACCCCGGCGATCGCGGCGCCCAGCGGGTAGGCCGCCGCGCCGAGCCGCCTCTTGAGCCGGTGGGCCTCGGCGGCCGCGGCGGCGCCCACCCCGGCGTGCACGGCGTTCACGACGATCCCGCCCGCGTCGTCGCGCAGGAGGTCCAGCCGGCGGGGCCGGCCGGCCAGCACCGCGGCCGCGCCCTCGGCCGGGTCCAGCGGCAGCCCCAGGCTGCGGGCCAGGTCGTTGCCCGTGCCGCAGGCGATGATGCCGACGGGGTCCTCGGGCGTCAGCCGGCCCACCCGGTCGAGGGCGGCCACCACCGCGTGCACGGACCCGTCCCCGCCCAGCGCGACCACCCGGCGGCCGGTGTCGTCGCGCAGCACCTCGTCCAGCTCCGCGGCGTCACCGGTGGCGGCGACGGCGACGTCGGCGCCGGTGCGCAGCTCTGCCACCGCCGCCTCGACCGCCTCGTCGTGCGCGGTACCGGCCGCCCGGTTCACCACCAGGAGCAGTGCGTCGTCGGGCACGGGGCCTCCTCGCTCGACTCGTCGGGACGGGGACGCCCCCTGTGGCAGCATGACGGTCGCCGACCGTAGCGCTGCCGAGGAGCCGCCGTGCCACTGCCCGCCACCTGCCCCCGCTGCAGCAGCGGGCTCGAGCGGGGACACATCGCCGGCCAGTCGATCTACCTCAACTGGATCCCCGAGGGCGAGTCGGTCGGGGTCACCGCCCTCGGCAAGGAGCACCTGGCCACCGGCTCCCTGCTCCGGGCTCCCCAGCTCCCCGCGGCGCGCTGCCCCTCCTGCGGGCTGGGGGTCTTCTAGCGGGCAGCGCCCCGCCGGGCCCGGGCCGCCTCGGCCAGCTCGGCCAGCATCAGCTCGGTCGTCGGCAGGTCGACGCAGGCGTCGGTGACGCTGCAGCCGTACTCCAGCCGCTCCGGGTGCCGCTGGTCCAGGTCCTGCCGGCCGGCGACCAGATTGCTCTCCACCATCACGCCGCGGATGGCCTGCTCCCCGCCGGCGATCTGGCCGGCCAGGTCGCGCACCACCTCGATCTGGCGCAGGTGGTTCTTCTGGCTGTTGCCGTGCGAGGCGTCGACGACAACGACCTCCGGCAGCCCGCGCGCGGCCAGCCGGCGCTTGGTGTCGGCGATGTGCGCAGCGGAGTAGTTGGGGCCGTCCTTGGCGCCGCGCAGGATGACGTGGCCGGTGTCGTTGCCCGTCGTCGACAGCTGGGCGGAGACGCCGTGGGCGTCCACGCCCAGGAACTCGTGCGGCGCGCGCGCCGTCACCATCGCCTGGATCGCGGAGTCGACGCTGCCCTCGGGCGAGTTCTTGAACCCGACGACCGAGGAGAAGCCGGACACCCGCTCCCGGGCGGTCTGGTCGGTGACGTTGCGCGCCCCGACGCCGTTGTAGGTGACCAGCCCGTTGACGTACTGCGGCGTCAGCGCGTTCAGCGGTTCGGCGGCCACCGGCACACCCGCCGCCGTGATGCGGCGCATGAGCATCCGGGTGGCGACGAGTCCGACGCTGATCCGGCTCGACCCGTCCAGGAACGGGTCGTAGGCGAAGCCCTTCCAGTCGACCTCGGTGCGCGGCTTCTCGGTGTAGGTCCGCATGAGGATCTCGAGGTCCGCACCGTGCCGTTCGCGCATGCGCGCGATGAAGGCGGCGTACTCGAGGGCGGCCTCGGGGTCGTGGATCGAGCACGGCCCGGCGATGACGGCGAGGCGGTCGTCGGCACCGGTGAGAACGCCGGCCACCGCCCGGCGGGCCGCCCGCGTCGTGGCGGCCGAGTCAGGCGGTACCGGCACGGCGGCGGCGACCGCGGCCGGGGTGACGACGACGCTCAGGCCGGTGATCCGCGCGTTGACCAGGTCCGACAGGTCGGCGGCGTCGTCCGGTGCGACGCCGACCTGCCGCTGGACGACGGGCAGCAGCTCGGCCAGCTCGGCGTCGATCCGCCGGTTGACGCGGGTCTGCACCTCGAGCAGCAGCTCGGCCACCCGCGTCGCCGCGGCCAGGATCGGTTCCGCGGTCTGCTGGTCGGTCATCGGTTCTCCAGGGCGTCGGTGAGCAGCGCGACGAGCGCCTCCAGCTGGACATCCGCCGAGGCCTGCATCTCCTCGTCGGAGCCGTCCAGGGCCCGCGCGGCCAGCCCGGCCTTGCTGTCGATGAGCTCGGCGATCCGGGCGTCGAGGGTCTGCGCGGCGATGATCCGCCACGCGGTGACCGGCTCGGTCTGCCCGATGCGGTGGCTGCGGTCGATGGCCTGGGTCTGCTCGGCGTCGGTCCAGGACAGCTCGGCGAGCACGAGGTCCGACGCGACCTGCAGGTTCAGCCCCACCCCGGCCGAGGTCAGCGAGCAGACGGCGACGGCGACGTCCGGGTCGTTGACGAACGCGTCGATGTTGCGTTGCCGCACCGAGGGCGTCTGGTCACCGCGGATCGAGGAGTACCGCAGGCCGATGCCCTCGAAGGTCTCCTCGGCCACGTCCATCACGTCGACGTGCTTGGCGAAGAAGACCACCTTGCCGGCGCTGCGGGCCAGCTGCGCGGCGTAGTCGGCGGCGAGCCCGGCCTTCGCCTGGCCGATGCGGCGCATCATCCCGAAGACGTTCTCGCCGGTGGTCTTCGTGCTGGTGTCCTTGAGCTCCCAGCCGGCGACCTTGCGCA
Organism: Blastococcus sp. SYSU DS1021; assembly: GCF_054050995.1. Classification (NCBI taxonomy): domain Bacteria; kingdom Bacillati; phylum Actinomycetota; class Actinomycetes; order Geodermatophilales; family Geodermatophilaceae; genus Blastococcus; species Blastococcus sp. SYSU DS1021. The sequence continues at coordinate 45,408 of NZ_JBJHAL010000024.1, forward strand.
CCAGTTCGCGGTCGATGCCCTCGACCTCGGTGGCCGACTCGCGCGCGGCCAGGGCGCTCTCGTAGCGCTTCACCAGCCGTCGGGCGAGCTCCCGCTCGGCCGCCCGGATGGACCGGCCGGCCTTGTCGTCGAGCTCGACGGGGAGGTCGGCGATGCGGCGGGCGGGGATGTCGGCGGCCACGTCCACCTTGCGACGGCGCACGATGCCCTGGTCGATCACGCACTGGCGGGCCGCTGGGTAGAAGCCCGGGTCGGCCGGGGTCAGGCCGGTCTCCTCGAGGCACTCCATCAGCCGCCCGAGCGGCTTCTCGTCGTCGATCCAGCCGAGGAACTGCCAGATCGCCCGGAAGTCGTCGATGTCGTTGATCAGCGGGGTCCCGGTGAGGGCCATCAGCAGCGGCCGCCCGGCGCGGGTCCGGATCCGCTCGGAGAGCTCGAGCACGTGCTGGGAGCGCTGCGAGGTCTTGTTCTTGATGAAGTGCGCCTCGTCGACGACCATCCCGCCGAAGCCGAAGCCGCCCAGCCAGCCCACGTGCCGGTCGAGCACCTCGTAGTTGACGATCACGATGTCGGCGAAGCCGTCGGCGTTCTCGCCGTTGCCCTGGATCACGGTGGCCCGGCGCTGGGGCACCCAGCGGGCGGCCTCCCGGGCCCAGTTGGTCTTGACGACGTTGGGGACGACGACGAGCAGCGGGAACGCCTGCGCCGCCTCGGCCGCCAGCAGCGACTGCGCCGTCTTGCCCAGGCCGGGCTCGTCGGCGAGCAGGAAGGTGCGGTGGCCGTTCGCCGCCGCCGCGACCAGCTGCCCCTGGTGCGGCATGAGCTCCAGCCCCGCCGGGGTGAACTGGGAGCTCGGGAACGGCAGCGGCATGCACGCCGGGGCGCCGCCGCCGGCGCGCTCGAAGGAGTTGAACAGGGGCTCGAGGAGCTCCCAGCCGGCCAGCCGGCGCGGGCGGACGGTGCTCTGCCGGGCTGCCTCGAAGTCGGGGGCGAGGAACGGGTTGGCCAGCTGCCGCGAGATGACCGACTGCGGCACCACCTGGCGCTCGGCGGCGGCGGAGGTGGCGGCGGCCACGGGGGCGGCCGGGGCCGGCGTCGGGTCCTCCTCCACCGGCACCTCGACGCCGGCTGCGGCGAGCAGCTCCCGCCGGTGCGACCGCGCCGCCTCCGAGGCGACGGCGTCGTCGGAGAGCAGCGCCAGCAGGCCGGAGTTCCGCACCGCGGTGGTGGCCAGGATCGTCGCGATGCCGTCCAGGCGCTTGAGCTGTTCGGCCCGGCGGGCCTCGCCGGTGTCCTGGTCGGCCTGCACCCGGGCGCGCTCCTCGCGCAGCACCAGGGCGATCGCCTGGAACTCCGCGCGCACGGAGGGGGTCACGCGGTCGCGCTTGACCGCCGCTTCGACGTCCCGGACGGCGCGGGCCAGCACGGCGACGACGTCACCGTCGCGCACGCGCCGCTGGGTGCGCGGGGCGCCGCGCCGGGCGCTCGTCGAGCGCCGTCCTGGTCGAGCCACGAACTCCTCCTCTGCACTGCCCGGCACGGTCGCCGCGGCAGGACGTGCACGCGGCCCCGCGGGCGGACGGTGCAACCGCACCGGCACCGCCCAGTACCGCGCGGACCCGGACCCGCTGGTGCACCGGGCACCGACGCGGGGGCCATGCCCCCGAGCCGGGTTCGGTCCGCCGGCCGCCGGTCGATGGCGGCGGCACCGACCGCGCGAGCAGGCGTGCTGCCGGGCGGGGCGGTGCCGGCGAGCAGCCGGTACGCCCTCCACAGTAGCCCCCCGGCGGCCTCGCGGCGGGAGCGCGGGTCCGTGGGCCCGCCCCGGCCGCACGCGCCGGTGCGGCGCGCGTCGGTCAGGCCGGTCGTGGCGCAGGGGTACGCGCCCGCGTGCCCGGCGCGGTCGAGGAACCCGTCCGGGCGGGGGCCGGTGCGGCACCGCGCCCCGCGCGTACCAGCCCGACCGCGACCGCGAAGGCGACGGCGCCGGCCCGGTTGCCGCAGTCGAGCTTGGCGAGCAGGTGTTCCACGTGCGTGGCCACAGTCCGCTCCCCCACTCCGAGGGAACGCGCCACCATCCGGTTGGTCGCGCCGGTCGCCAGCGCGGCCAGCACCTCGAGCTCGCGCAGCGACAGCCCCGCCGGTGGTGCGGACGCCCGGTGCTCGACCACGACCCAGCGGCCCGCCGGACGCGCTTCCACCGCGAGCAGCTCCGCGCCGGTGATCACCAGCAGGTGACGCCCCATCCGCGAGGGCCACCGCGCCGGCTGGAGCAGGGCGGCCAGCGGAGATGCCGGTGCGACCAGCGACGGCCGGCCGGACGGCGTCAGCACCAGCCACCGCCCGTCCGCCGGCGACCAGGCGAAGGCCCCCGCGTCCTCCGCCACCGGGACCGCTGCACCTTCCAACGGATCCAGGAGACAGGTCAGGTCCGCCGACATCAACCGGAGCACGCCCGCCGTCTCGTCGTCCACCTCCCCGTCCGCGGTGGAGGCGTGCACCGAGCCGACGTACCGCCCGGCCGCCGACAGGCACAGGGTCACGCCGTCGGTGAACCGGGCCGGTCGGATCACCTCCTCGAACATCAGCCCACGACGCTGGTCGGGCCGGATGTCGTGCACCCGCAGCGGTCGCCCCTGGCTGCGGGCGACCGGGAACCGCGGGTCCTCGTGGAAATGCGCCTCCATGAGCGCGAGCGCGTCCTCGCGGTAGCCGGCGCTGGCCACCGTCCGGTGCCGCCCGCGCACCGGGTCCCACTGCGAGACGGCCGCGGCCGACGGTCGGACCACGGACAGCAACGCTTCGAGCACCGCATCGGCGCGACCGGACTGGGCCTCGCCGCGAACCACCGCATCCGCGGCGTCCCGCACGGCCAGGGCGGCGCCGAGCCGCGATGCCCCTGAGCCGGAAGCGGACCTCATGCGGCATCCAAGCACGCACTCGAGCCACCCGGTAGCTGCCCGGTGGTCCGCATTTCCACCGATGTGCACCGCCCGGCCACCGGGCAGCATCCGTCGCCGACGCGAGAACCGGCCGACGACGAAGGAGTGACCGTGGAGGTCTCCGAGTACACCGAGCACGACGCCACCGGGCTGGCCGGCCTGGTCCGCACCGGGCAGGTCTCCCACGAGGAGGTGCAGAAGGCCGCCCGGACCGCCGTCGAGTCGGTCAACGGTGAGCTCAATGCCCTCGTCGGCGACCTGTTCGACAGGCCGCTGGCCGCCAGCGCCGACGGCCCGTTCGCCGGGGTGCCCTTCGTCATCAAGGACCTCGTCATGCATGCCGAGGGCGTTCCCCAGCGGGACGGCTCCCGGCTGCTCGGCCCCGGCATCCCCTTCCCCTACGACACCGCGCTGATGCGGCGGTTCCGGGAGGCCGGCCTGGCCGCCATCGGAGTGAGCGCCTGCCCCGAGTTCGGCTTCAACGCCACCACCGAGTCGGTGGCCAACGGCCCGACCCGCAACCCCTGGGACACCTCCCGCTCCCCCGGCGGCTCCAGCGGTGGATCGGCGGCGCTGGTCGCCGCGCGTGCCCTTCCCGTCGGGCACGCGAACGACGGCGGAGGTTCGATCCGCGTGCCGGCCGCTGCTACCGGCCTGGTCGGCCTGAAGCCCTCCCGGGGGCGGATCACCGTCGCACCCGACTTCGCCGATCCGCTGCTCGGCCTCGGCGTCGAGTTCGCCGTGACCCGGACCGTCCGCGACGCGGCCGGGCTGCTCGACGCCCTGCACGGCTCCGAGCCCGGCGACAAGTACCTGCTGCCGGAGCCGGTGACCAGCTTCCGCGACGCGGCACGCCCGCCGTCGCGGAAGCTGCGGATCGCCGTCGCCACCGCTGCGCCCAACGGCGTCCCGGTCGACCCCGCCTGCGTAGCTGCCGTCCGCGCCGCCGCCGAGGCCCTCGCGGCGGACGGGCACGCCGTCGTCGAGGCGGCACCGGAGTTCGACGTGGAGGCGTTCGACACGGCCAACCTCGCCGCCTGGTGCAGCTTCCTGGCCGACGGGGCGTACGGGGCCGCCGCCGCGCTCGGTGTGGAGCTCGGCAGCGACGTGCTGGAGCACGCGACGCTGGCCTGCGCCGAGTACGGCGCCTCTCTCACCGCGATGGACCTCTACGCCGCCGACCGCGTGTTCAACGCGACCACCCGCGCCATCGCCCAGTTCTTCCTGCGCCACGACGTGCTGCTGACGCCGACGACGGCCGCCCCGAACACCGCCCTGGGTCACCTGGACCAGAACGACCCGAGCCTGGACGCGCGGGGCTGGTACGACCGGATCTTCGCGTTCGCGCCGTTCACCGCGCCCGCCAACGTGACGGGCATGCCCGCGGTCAGCGTCCCCGGCATCCCGACGGCCGAGGGGTGGCCGGTCGGGGTCCAGCTCTGCGGTCGCTACGCCGCCGAAGCGACGCTGCTGTCCGTCGCCGCCTTCTTGGAGGAGGCGCTCCCGTGGGCCGGCCGCCGGCCCGCGGTCCTCGCCGGCTGAGCCCTGCCGCCGCGCGCAGCGGGGACCGCGACGGCGTGGTGCGCAGGTCTCGTCGCCCGCCCGGTCGACAGGCCGCTGCACGCCGGGACCGCCGCGTCGGGGGCGTGGGCCCGGGAGGGGCCGCGTAAGCTCTGCCTGAGCCCAGACATCGTCCGGGCACCCCTGGTGCGTCAAAACAGCGGCGCAGCGAAGTGAGACACCCGGTACGGGTGCGCCGCCGAGGTCACCTTCGGTATGAGCCAGACCGGAGGCCCTGGTGGCCCGCATTCCCGACCGCCGATCCACCCACGCCACCGCTGCGCTGGAGAACCTCGGGCGGCTGTCGCTGCGCGAGCTGTCGATGGAGAGCCTGCTGCAGTCGCTGGCGGACCAGGCCAAGAGCGTCATGCCGGGCGCCCCGGAGGCATCGGTCACCCTCGTCATCGAGGGCGAGGCGACGACGGTCGTGGACACCGGCCCACTCGCCCTGAACCTGGATCGCGCGCAGTACGCGAGGGGCGCAGGGCCGTGCCTGCACGCTTCCCGCACCGGTGTCGCGACCGAGATCGTCGACACCCGTGTCGAGCACCGCTGGCCCGACTACGCGCGGCAGGCCGCCGAGCGCGGCAACCTCAGCTCGCTGTCGGTGCCGCTCGTGTTCGCCGGCGAGCGAGAGCTCACCGGCGCGCTCAACATCTACGCCCGCGAGGTCGCAGCCTTCGACGAGACCAGCCGCGCGGTGGCGACCGGGTTCGCTCCCTACGCGGGCATCGCCGCCGCGAGCGTGCGGGCCTACCGGGGCGCCCAGGAGATGGCCGACCACCTGCAGACCGCGCTCGCGTCCCGCGCGGTCATCGAGCAGGCCAAGGGCATCCTGATCGAACGGCACAAGCTGACCGCCGACCAGGCGTTCCACCTCCTGGTCACGGCGTCGATGACGACGAACACCAAGCTGCGCGACGTCGCCGACCACCTGGTCCGCACCGGGGAGCTCCTGAGCCCCTGACCGTGGTGCCGTCGGCCCCCTGCCGGCCGCGTGGCGAGCGGAGCGCTCGGGGCCCGTCCACCCGTGTGGGCCAGGGACTGCGACGCAGGGCCGAGGGCGACACATGAGGAGACGCCCGGTCAGCGCATCTCCCCCGCACCGACGTAGGGGAAGGGGCTGGTGAGGAGAGCGCCCTCCGCGAACCGCGACAACCGGAAGTCGGAGTCGGGGATGTCGGCGTCCGAGCTCTTGCCGTCGACGACCAGGTCGGCGACCAGCCGTCCCACCGCCGGCGAGATCTTGAACCCGTGCCCGCTGAAGCCGGCGGCGACCACGAGCGCCTCCACCGGCGTCTCCGAGATGACCGGGTTGAAGTCCGGGGTCACGTCGTAGCAGCCGGCGTAGGTGCCGGCGACCGAGGCGTCCGCCAACCCCGGGAACCTGTGCGAGATCTTCTCCACCGCCATCTCGAGGAACTCGTCGGTGGCACGGTTCAGGTAGGCGTCCGGGTCGGCGGGCTCCGGCGTGGAGAGGTCGCTGTTGCCGAACAGCAGCTGCCCGCCGCCGTCGGCGCGGATGTACTGCAGCGACACCAGGTCGGAGAAGACCGGCACCGGGCCGAGGTCGACCCCGGGGTCCAGCAGCACGATCGGCTCGCGGTGCACCCTGATCGGCAGGTCGAGGCCGTGCTCCGCCAGCAGCGGCACCGACCAGGGGCCGGCCGCGACGACGACGGTGCCGGCGCTGATCGCCGTCCCATCGGCCAGCCGGACACCGGTCGCGCGGCCGCCGTCGGCCAGCACCTCGGCGACGGCTGTGCCCTGGCGGATGCGGACGCCGAGGCGCCGCGCGGCCGCAGCGAACCCCTGGGCGGTCTGGTACGCGTCGCCGTAGCCGCCGCGCGCCTCCCAGGCGAAGGCGGCGAAGTCGGACAGGTCGGCCACCGGCCACAGGCGCGCGACCTCGGCGCGGTCGATCTCCTCGGTCTGCACCCCGACCGCCCGCTGGTTGGCCAGGCTGGCCCGCAGGGCGGCGACGTTCGGCTCGCCGACGCCGACGACGTACCCGGTCTGCCGGAAGCCGACGTCGTCGCCGAGGACGTCCGCGGCGTTCTCGAACAGCTCGAGGCTGCGGGTGGCCATCGCCGCCAGCGAGGAGACCCCGTAGTGGCACCGCACGATGCCGCTGGACTTGCCGGTGCCGCCGGAGCCGACCGTGTCCCGCTCGCAGACGACGACGTCGGTCACCCCTCGTCGAGCCAGCGACCAGGCGATGGACGTGCCCTCGAGCCCGCCGCCCACGACGACGACGTCGGCGGTGGTGGCCGTCGCGGTCACAGCCCGTGCCCCGGGATCCAGCTGGTGCCGGCCAGCGGCACCCGGGCCATGGCGGCGGCCTCGATGGTGAGCGCGACCAGGTCCTCGGGCTCGAGCGAGTGCAGGTGGGCCTTGCCGCAGGCGCGGGCGATGATCTGCGCCTCCATCGTCATCACCCGGATGAAGTTCGCCAGCCGCCGGCCGCCCTGCACCGGATCGAGACGCTGCGCCAGCTCGTCGTCCTGGGTGGTGATGCCGGCCGGGTCGCGGCCCGCCTGCCAGTCGTCGTAGTACCCCGCCGCCGACCCGAGCCGGCGGTACTCCGCGTCCAGGTGCGGTGCGTTGTCGCCGAGGGCGATCAGGGCCGCGGTGCCGATCGCGACGGCGTCGGCCCCCAGGGCCATGCACTTGGCGACGTCGGCGCCGTTGCGGATACCGCCGGAGACGACGAGCTGGACCTTCCGGTGCAGCTCCTCCTCCTGCAGCGCCTGCACGGCCTGCGGCAGCGCCGCGAGCGTCGGGATGCCGACGTGCTCGATGAAGACGTCCTGCGTCGCGGCGGTGCCGCCCTGCATCCCGTCGAGCACGATGACATCGGCCCCGGCCTTGGCGGCGAGCTTGACGTCGTAGTAGGTGCGGGTGGCACCGATCTTGACGTAGATCGGCTTCTCCCAGTCCGTGATCTCCCGCAGTTCCCGGATCTTGATCTCCAGGTCGTCGGGGCCGGTCCAGTCCGGGTGCCGGCAGGCGCTGCGCTGGTCGACGCCCATCGGCAGGGTCCGCATGCCCGCCACCCGCTCGGTGATCTTCTGGCCGAGCAGCATCCCGCCGCCGCCGGGCTTCGCCCCCTGCCCGAGCACGACCTCGATGGCGTCGGCCATGCGCAGGTGATCGGGGTTCATGCCGTAGCGGGACGGGAGGTACTGGTAGACGAGGTGCTTGGACTGGCCGCGCTCCTCCGGGGTCATCCCGCCGTCGCCGGTGGTCGTGGAGGTGCCGACCTCGCTGGCGCCGCGGCCGAGCGCCTCCTTGGCGCGGCCGGAGAGCGCACCGAAGCTCATGCCGGCGATGGTCACCGGCGTGGCGAGGTGCAGCGGGTAGGTGGCGTTGCGGTCGCCGAGGACGACGTCGGTGTCGCAGCGCTCCCGGTACCCCTCGAGCGGGTAGCGGGACATGCTGGCGCCGAGGAACAGCAGGTCGTCGAAGTGCGGCACCCTGCGCTTGGCGCCGCCGCCGCGGATGTCGTAGATGCCGGTCTCCGCGGCGCGCTGGATGTCGGCGATGGTCGCGCGGTCGAAGGTGGCGGACTCGCGGAGGGCAGGGTCGGGGGGCAGGGCGGGCTGGCGCAAGGCAGGGTTGTCGGTCACGGGGTGCCCTTTCTCAGTACGCCGAGGCGTTGTCGACGTGGAAGTTGTAGAGCTGCCGGGCGGAGCCGTAGCGGCGGAAGGACGACGGGTCGGCGTCGACCCCGGAGGCACGGAGCAGGCCGGCCAGCTCGGCGAGGTGCTCGGCGCGCATCTCCTTCTCCACGCAGTCGGCCCCGAGCGACCTCACCGAGCCGGCCACGTAGATGCGGGCCTCGTAGAGGGAGTCGCCGAGCGCGTCGCCGGCGTCGCCGCACACGACCAGCCGGCCGGCCTGGCCCATGAAGGCGCTCATGTGGCCGACGTCGCCGCCGACGACGATGTCCACGCCCTTCATCGAGATGCCGCAGCGCGCCGCCGCCGACCCCTCGACGACGAGCAACCCGCCGTGCGCGGTGGCCCCGGCCGACTGCGAGGCGTTGCCGCGGATGCGCACGGTCCCGCTCATCATGTTCTCGGCGACCCCGACGCCGGCGTTGCCGTTGACGGTCACCGTCGCGGCCTTGTTCATGCCGGCGCAGTAGTAGCCGACGTGCCCGTCGACCACGACGTCGATGTCGGCGTCCAGGCCGACGGCGATGTTGTGCCGGCCGTCGGGGTTCGCGACCCGCCAGGTGGGGGCCTTCTCGGCGACGTCGACCGCGTGCAGCGCGCTGTTGAGCGCGCGGACGTCGGACACGGTCAGGTCCACGAGGGTGGGCTCGGCCAGCTCCACCCGTCCCTCCGCGAACTCCAGGGACGTGCTCAGCGCTGCCATGCGTAGACCTCTTCCGGCTCGGGCTCGAAGATGCGGGCGTTCTCGATGCCGGGCAGCCCGGCGAGGGCGCGGTACTCCGACGCCATGGCCACCCACTGCGGCGTCTCGGCGACGACGGCGGGCTTGCAGGCGATGGCGTCGCGGACCACGGCGAAGCTGTCCCGGTTGGCGACCAGCAGGGTGTAGAAGCCGTCGAACCGCTCGCAGAGCAGCTTCAGCGACTTCTCGAGGTCGTAGCCGGCGGCCAGCTGTGCGGCGACGAACCGGGCGCCGACCTCGGAGTCGTTCTCGCTGTCGAACGTCATACCGGCGGCCCGGAGCTCGCGGCGGATCGTCGCGTGGTTGGCGAAGGATCCGTTGTGCACCAGGCACTGGTCCGGGCCGACCGAGAACGGGTGCGAGCCCTGCGGCGTCACCGCGGACTCGGTGGCCATCCGGGTGTGCGCCACCCCCTGCCAGCCCTGCGCGGCGGCGAGGCCGAACTCGGCGGCGAGGGCCTGCGGGTGGCCGACCCCCTTGAGGACGGCGAGGTCCTCCCCCTGGCCGATGACGATCGCCTCGCCCTTCCCCACCCGCCCGACCGCCACGCGGACGGCGGCGACGAGCGTGTCGGGGTCGGTCGCGGCGTGCACCAGCAGCGTCTGCCCGGCGTCGACCACCACCGCCTCGGGTAGCCGCTCGCGCAGCGCCGTCCCGACCTCCTGGGCGCTCGCGTCTCCCGGGAGCAGCGACACCGTCGACTCCCCCGGCGGCGACCAGCGCGGATCGCCGTAGACGGCGATCCCGGCGGAGTCCGGTCCTCGCTCGGTGATCTGGCAGAGCATCCCGGTCAGCAGCTCACCGAGCCGGGGGTACAGGGAGGGCTCCCGCAGGTGGAGCCCGGCGATCCCGCACATGGGGGTGGTTCCTCTCGACGATCCGGCTGGTCAGAAGGCGGTCACGTAGCGGTCGACCTCCCAGGAGGTGACCTGCCCGTGCCACTCGAAGAACTCCTCGCGCTTGAGGCCGGCGAAGTAGGCCGCGACACCCGGGCCGGCGACGTCGAGAGCACCCGCGACCACCGGGTCGCTCTCCATCGCCTCGACCGCGTGCAGCAGCGTGGGAGGCAGCGGGCTGCTGGTGGCGGCCCCCGGGTCGCCCGGGTCCAGCCCCCGGCGCACCCCGTCCAGCCCGGCCGCCAGCGCCGTCGCCGCGGCGAGGTAGGGGTTGGCCGAGCCGTCACCACCCCGCAGCTCCACCCGGTTGCCGTCCGGCACGCGGAGCAGGTGGGTCCGGTCGTTGCCGCCGTAGGACGCCGTCCGCGGGGACCAGGTGGCGCCGGACCGGGTGCCCGTCGCGCCGGTGCGCTTGTAGGCGTTGACGGTGGGAGCGAGGACCGCCTGCAGGCCGCAGGCGTGCTCGATCAGACCGGCGACGAAGGAGTAGGCCAGGGGCGAGAGCCCGAGGCCGCGCGGGTCCTCGGCGTCCGGGAAGACCGGTGCGCCGCCCCGCCACAGCGAGAGGTGCATGTGCAGGCCGCTGCCGGTGCGGTCGGTGAACGGCTTGCCCATGAAGGTGGCCGTCATGCCCCGCTGCTCGGCGAGGACCGAGAGCAGGTACCGGAGGGTGACCACCCGGTCGGCGGTGGTCAGCGCGTCGGCGTAGGCGAAGTTCTGCTCGAACTGCCCGTTGCCGTCCTCGTGGTCGTTGGCGTAGTTGCCCCAGCCCAGGGAGTTGATGGCCCGGGAGACCTCGGTCAGGTGGTCGTACATGCGGGTGAGGCCGCGGGCGTCGTAGCACGGGCGCTCGGAGGTGTCCCTCGGATCGGCCGGGCGCAGGGCGCCGTCGGGCCCGCGCTCGACGAGGAAGTACTCGACCTCCGCGCCGACCTTGAGGTCCAGGCCGAGCTCCGCGGCGCGGGCGAGCTGTTCCTTGAGGATCACCCGCGGCGCATACGGCCAGGGCCGGCCCTCGACGTGCGGATCGCAGTGCACGATCGCCAGGCCGGGACGGATGAACGGCACCGGCATGTACGAGGCCGGGTCCGGGATCGCGATGAGGTCCGGGTCCTTCGGCTCCTGACCCATGGCGCCGACGGCGTACCCGGCGAAGCCGACACCCTCGGTCTGCAGCTCCTCGACCGCCTCGACCGGGACCAGTTTGGCGCACGGCTTGCCGGTGAGGTCCACGAAGAGCGCCAGGATGAACTGCGTGCCGTCGGCGCGGGCCCGCGTGGCGAGGTCGAGCACCTCGGGTTCGGCCGTGACGGCGACGGGCGGGGCCTCGGGACGGGTGGCGGTGAGCGGCACGGGATCCTCCTGCGGCTGTCCACTGACATGAACCTTTGTCACGTAGCAGTGAACACGGCCACCGTTTCCGCGGCGTTACGGTCGCGCCAGGTTCGTGTTGCCGCAGACCTCGCGCGACGCGCCGGAGGCCGGCCCCATCGGGGACCGGCCTCCGGTGTCACGTGGCTGCGCCGGGGGGCGGCGCAGGTCAGCGCGGCGACGTCGGGGCGACGGCGACCGGCGCGGGGGGCACCTCGTCGAGGCCGTAGACGGTCGCGCCCACCCGGGTCGGGCTCACGCCCCGGTCGAAGTCGTACGCCGACTCGGCGTGGACGGCGACGTCCAGGCCGGCGTCCTCCGTCGCCTCGTCGACGCGCAGCCCGATCGTGCGCTGCAGCGCCCAGGCGATGGCGTAGGTCATCACGAACGAGAAGGTGCAGGTCGCGACGATCGCCACCAGCTCGCGCCAGACGATGTCGAAGCTGCCACCGAGCAGGACGCCCTGCACCCCGCCCGGCGAGTTCGACGCGCCGATGAGCATGACGCAGAGCGTTCCGGCGATGCCGCCGACGCCGTGCACGGCGAACGCGTCGAGGCTCTCGTCGATGCCCAGCTTCGTCTTCCAGGTCACCGCCCAGGCGACGAGGGCGCCGGCGACGAAGCCGACCACCAGCGCGCCGGCGGCGTTCACCGTGTCGGCCGCAGGCGTGATGCCGACCAGTCCGGCGATCGCCCCGGACGCCATGCCGAGCGTCGTCGCGTGGCCGTCGCGCAGCCTCTCGACCAGCAGGAAACCGAGGATGCCGGTGGACCCGGCGAGCAGCGTGGTCAGGACGACGTACTGCGCGAGGAAGTTCGCCCCGGCCGCCGAGCCCCCGTTGAACCCGATCCAGCCGAACCACAGGATCCCCGCGCCCAGGACGACCAGCGGCAGGCTGTGCGGCCGGTGCGTCGGCGAGCGCCGCTTGCCGAGGACCATCGCGAGCGCCAGGGCGGCGACGCCGGCGTTCATGTGCACGGCGGTGCCACCGGCGAAGTCGTGCAGCTGCAGCACGTTGCGCATCCAGCCACCGACGACGCCGCTCTCCTCGTCGTCGAAGGCGAACACCCAGTGCGCGAGCGGGAAGTAGACGAGGGTCAGCCAGACGGCGGAGAAGACCAGCCACGAGCCGAACTTCATCCGGCCGGCCGCGCCGCTGGCCACGATCGCGATCGTGATCGCGGCGAACAGGATGAAGAAGGCGGTCCAGTAGACGCCTTCCGCGCCACCGGTGCCGCCGTCGTCGTGGAAACCGGCGAGACCGAGGTGGTCGACCGGGTTGCCGATCAGGCCCCAGCCGCCGAGCGAGTCGCCCGACACCAGCCCGTAGCCGAAGAGGACGTAGAGGACGCTCGTGACGGCCAGCGTGCTCATGACCATCATCACCATGTTGAGCACGTTCTTGCTGCCGAGCATGCCCCCGTAGAACAGGGCGAGGCCCGGGAACATCAGGAGCACGAGCGCGAACGCCGCCAGGAGCCAGGCGAGGTCGGCTGCAGGCATGAGCCACTCTCCTCAGGTGAGTCGGGCGGGACCGGCCACGCCACGAGATCGGTGGATCGCACCCGGACACACGGGTGCGGAACGCCACGCCGGCGACCACCGCCCGACCGGCACCGAGGGCACCGGGGCGCGAGGCGGTCGTTGCGTGTCACGTCGTGAAACGCAGTCTCATGGTGCTGGACGCCCTCGTGGTTACGCGGACGTGAATCTGCGTTACGAAAGCGAGAGCTGCCGCCGCACGGGTGCACGGTGCGGCCGGTCGCGACCTAGACGACGTGCCCGTAACCGGTGACGGTCAGGAAGCGGATGGGGAGCTCGATCAGCTCGACCGGCCCGTGCGGCCCCTCGCCGTCGAAGACCAGCGAGTCGCCGGGGCGCATCTCGTAGCGGGCTTCCCCGTGGCCGTAGATCAGCGCGCCCTCGAGCACGTAGATGAACTCGGTGCCGGGGTGCTGGAAGAGCGGGAAGACCTCGCTCGCCTCGGTGAGCGTGACCAGCAGCGGCTCCAGCCGCTTGTGCTCCCCGCGCAGCGCCCCCAGGAGCTGGTAGAGGTGCCCCACGTTGCTGCCCCGCCGGACGATCTGCGCCCCGTGGCCGGCCGGGGTGAAGACCGCCTCGCGCTCGGCGTCCACGCCCCGGAACAGCGCCGTGACCGGCACTGCCAGCGCCTCGGCCAGGCGCGCCAGGCTGGACAGGCTGCAGGAGGTCTGGGCGTGCTCGATCTTGGACAGCATCGCCTTGCTCAGGCCGGTCGTCCGCGCGAGCTCGGCCAGCGAGACGCCCTTGGCCAGCCGGAACTCGCGGACGCGCACCGCGATGACGTCCTCCAGCTGTCCGCCGGGCGCGTCGTCGTGCCCGCCGGGCTCGGGGGTTGCCTCCACGGCGCGAGCATAGGGGCCGCTCCGGCGGACGAGCGGGCTCCGCCGCGGCCGCATGACCCGGACGGGAGGGGCGTCACCGCACCCGTGAAGGGTCCTCGTCACCGACTCGTTACAGCGCCGACACCCATAGAATCGTCCACTGGCGTTACATGTCGTCCACCCACAGGGATCGGTCGCCCCGACGGGTCCCGCGCTGAGGAGGCGGACATGAGCACCACCGGCACCATCGTCTTCGGACACGCGAGCGGCACCTACGAGGGGCTCCCGAGCATGGAGGTCCCCGGCGTCAACGCCGCCATCGGCGACACGTTCGCCAACCCGGGGGGCTCGGAGCTGTGCTCCGGCTTCTTCGAGCTGCTCGCGGGCGAGCCGCTGGACTACACGTACACCTACGACGAGATGAAGGTCGTGGTGGAGGGCGAGTTCCACCTCACCGACCTCGACAGCGGCGCGCAGGTGATCGCTCGCCCCAAGGACGTGCTGTTCTTCCCGAAGGGTTCGCGGATCCGCTTCGAGACCCCCGACCGGGCGCTGGGCTTCTACACCGGCCAGCGGTCCTTCGCCCCCTGATCGGCATGGGCATCGAGCACACCAGCGTGCCGCGGTGGGCGGCCGCGCCGCCGGCCTTCCCCCACGGCGTCCGCAGCGCCGCCGTCCTGGGTCTCGACGAGGCCGCCGACCCCGTCGTCTCCGCCTGGGCGGCGCAGGCCGCGGCCGCCGGCGCGGCGGTGAGCGTGCTGCGGGCGCGCAGCACCGCCGAGGCGCTGGCCTGGGTGGGTGCCCGGGCCGGCGAGGCCGTGGTCGGCTGGCGGCTGCTCGTGGCGGGGGGGGGGGGGGGGGGGGGGGGGGGGGGGGGGGGGGGGGGGGGGGGGGGGGGGGGGGGGGGGGGGGGGGGGGGGGGGGGGGGGGGCGGGGGGTGGGGGGGGGGGGGGGGGGCGGCGGGGGCCCGGCCCCCCCCCCCCCCCCCCCCCCCCCCCCCCCCCCCCCCCCCCCCCCCCCCCCCCCCCCCCCCCCCCCCCCCGCCCGGGCCCTCCGGCTGGGGGCGGTCCCGGCCGAGGTGCTGACCCACGTGACGGGGGTTCCCCGCCGCCGGGTCCACTGCGCCCACTGCGCGCACGAGACGGAGACCCCGGCCGCCCTCGGCGCGACCTGCGTCTGCCGGGGCTGCGGGCGGACGCTGCACGTCTACCACCACGTGTCCCGGCGGCTGGGCGCCTACCTCGGGTACATGGTGGACGCCGAGGACGCCGCCCCCGCCGCTCCGGTGGAGGTGCCGGCATGACGACGATCTCCCCGCCTGCACCCGCGGATGCCCCGACGCGCACCGGCCGGGGCGCGCTCCGGCTCCGGGTGGCCGGCGTGCGGGCGACGGCAGCCGGCATCCGGTCGGTCGAGTTCGTCTCCGCCGACGGTGGACCGCTACCCGCCTTCCCACCGGGCAGCCACGTGGTGCTGCACTGCGGCGACCGACGCAACGCCTACTCGCTGACCGGCTCCGGGACAGCCCCGGTGCGCTACTCGATCTCGGTGCTGCTCTGCCCCGACGGGTCCGGCGGCTCGCGCTGGGTGCACGAGCTCGTGGCCGGGGACGTCGTGGCGGCCGACGGGCCGCGCAGCGCGTTCGCCCCGGTCGCCACCGCGCGGCACCACCTGCTCGTCGCCGGCGGCATCGGCATCACCCCGCTGCTCTCGCACGCCCGCGCCGCGGTCCGCTGGAAGCGGGACTTCACGCTGCTCTACGGCTACCGCCCGGGCGCTGGAGCGCACCTGGACGAGCTGCGCGAGCTCTGCGGCCCGCGCCTGGAGGAGCACCCGGAGGTGGCCGGCTTCGTCGCCCGCATCGAGGCCGCGCTCGCCTCCGCCCCGCTCGGCACCCACCTCTACGCCTGCGGGCCGGCCGCCCTCCTCGACACGGTCCTCGGGACGGCGGAGCGGCTGGGCTGGCCGGAGGCGCGGGTGCACACCGAGCGCTTCTCCGCCGCCGCGCTCGACCCGGGGGATCCGTTCGAGGTGACCCTCGTGCGGTCCGGACGGCGGGTCGGGGTCCCGTCCGGGGTGAGCCTGCTGGAGGCCCTCGAGGACGCCGGCGTCCCCGTGCCCAACCTGTGCCGGCAGGGGGTCTGCGGCGAGTGCCGCGTCCCCGTCGTCTCCGGCTCCCCCCTGCACCGCGACCTCTTCCTCGGCGAGGCCGAGAAGGTCGCCGCCGACAGCGTCATGTGCTGCGTCTCCCGCAGCACCGGCCCCACCCTGGAGCTCGACCTGTGACAGCCACCGACATCCGCGACCGGGCCCTGCCCGCCCGCATCGCCTCGTTCCCCTTCCCCTTCCCGACCGACACCTACCGGTACAGCGCCAACGTGGAGCCGGCGGTCGCGCCACGGCCGACCGCCGCCGGCAGCTGGGGCGAGCACGTCCTGCACGTCGACGAGTACTACGCCTCCGACAGCGCCGAGTGCGCCGCCCTGCTGGCCGCGGACCCCACACGGCTGCAGGAGCTGCCGCACATGAGGCCGGCCGCCTGGGACGCGATGCTCTACGTGATGGGCGAGCTGCAGCGGGCCCGCCCGGAGGTGTTCGCGCTCGACCGCCTCGGAGGGGACCGCTGGCGCTGGCGCAACGAACTGCTGGGCATCGGGCAGCAGTTCACCTTCGGTGACGACGCGACGCTGCCGTCCGGTCCGCTCGAGTTCATCGCACCGCAGGTCCAGGACGACCTCGTGCTCCTCGACCAGCGCGAGGGAGCGCTGTGGGCCGACGCCGGCGTCGTCACGGCGGCCGCGGACTGGTCGATGCGCTTCGACGTCGGCATGAGCTTCCCCGAGATCCACGGGCCCGTCCCCCGTGTGCACCCCGAGGGCGTCATCGACCGCGCCCACCAGTTCCTCATGCGGCTCCAGCCCGGGGAGGCCTACCGCCGCACGAACTGGACGATGACCGTCGGCCGGCGGCTGGACACCGCGACCGAGACCTATCCCGAGTGGGGCCCCGACCGGCGTCTGGTCCTCGAGCAGGACCTCGGCTCCCGGCTGCACCTGCGCGTCGAGGTCCAGCACCTGGTTCGGCTGCCCAGCTCCGGGGCGGTGCTGTTCCTCATCCGCACCTACCTGCTGCCGCTGGAGGACCTGGCGCGGGTGCCCGCGTGGCGCGACCGCTTCGCCGCCGTCCTCGAGGAGCTGCCGGAGGACATGGCCGACTACAAGGGCCTCACCCGCTTCCGCTCCGCCGCCGTCGCCTGGCTGCGCGGTGCGGCATGACCGCCGTCCTGACGGGAGAGCAGCTCCGGCCGCGCCGCACGAGCGTCCCCTCGTGGCCGGCGCAGCCCCCCTCGCTGGACCTCACCGGCCGCGCATTCCTCCTCGTGCAGGTCGGCGGCCGGGCCGCGGAGGTCGTCGACCGGTGGGCGGCCGAGGCGCGCGAGCACGGCCGGCCGGTGCGGCGCTGGGGGCTTCCGGGCGTGGACGGGTCGTCGGCTGCCGCGCTCGCCCGCCGCCTCGACGGGATGCACGTCGGCGACCGGGTGCTGGTGGCCGGGCCCGAGGCCGACGTCCTCGCCCTGGTCGCCCTGGCCCGCGGGCTGGGCTTGCTGCCCGAGGAGATCACCGCCTTCGCCGTCGCCCGGGGGCCGATCCCGGTGTTCTGCGCCCACTGCGAGACCACCGCACGGCTCCCGGTGGCTCCCGGCGCGGAGGTCGACTGCCCCGGGTGCGGCCTGCGGCTCGAGGTGCACGAGCACGCGTCGGGGCACCGGGGCAGCTACCTGGCCTCCGCGGTGACGGCACCTGGGGAGGCGGGATGAGCGTTCCGGCGACGCAGCTGCTGCGGGTGACGCGGATCGAGGCGGTGACCGACCGGGTGCGGCACATCGTGCTGACCGACCCGGAGGGCCGGTCGCTGGCCGGGTACGCGCCCGGCAGCCACGTGGTCGTGACCGCCGGCGGCACCCGCAACGCGTACTCGCTCACCGGCTCCGGGATCGCCCCGGGCGACTACCGGATCTCCGTCCTCCGCACCGGGGACGGCGGGGGCTCGGCCTGGCTGCACGACGTGCTGCGGGTCGGCGACCTGCTGCCGGTGGAGCCGCCCCGGTCGGCGTTCCGGCCGGAGCTGGCCGCGCGGAAGGCCTTCCTCGTCGCGGCGGGCATCGGGGTCACGCCGATCCTGTCGCACCTGGCCGCCGCCCGTGCGTGGGGACGCCCCGTGGAGGTCGTCTACGGATACCGCCGGGGCGAGGCCGCCCACCTCGAGGAGGTCCGCGAACTCGCCGGTCACGACCTGGTGGAGGCGCAGGGCCGGGTGGCCCTGGCCGGTGCGCTGCGCGAACGCATGGCGGTCCAGCCCTGGGGCACGCACGCCTACGCCTGCGGCCCGACCCCCCTCCTGGACCTGTTCACCGCGACGGCGCGCGCGGCCGGCTGGCCACCGGCCCGCGTGCACCTCGAGCACTTCCAGGCCCGGGAGCTCTCCCCCGGCCGGCCGTTCACCGCCCGGCTGCGGCACAGCGGCCGGGAGCTCCCGGTGCCCAGCGGCACCAGCCTGCTCGACGCGGTGCTCGGCGCCGGCGTCGACGTCCCCCACATGTGCCGCCAGGGCGTCTGCGGCCAGTGCCTGGTCCCCGTGGCCGCCGGCCGCGTGGAGCACCGGGACCTGGTTCTCGATGACTCCGACCGGCAGTCCTCGACCCACATGCTCGCCTGCGTGTCGCGGGCGGCCGACACCCACCTGGAGCTGGACCTGTGAGCGATCTGCCCCGGCTGCCCTGGCCCTTCGCCCCCACCGACCGGTCCTTCCGGTACACGGTCAACGTCGAGCCCGCCCGCCGGCGCGTGGCGACGCCCGCCGGGTCCTGGGGCGAGCACGTCGTCGACCTGGGCGACGACTACGCCGAGCAGATGGCGCTGCGCCGCGACGTGCTGGCCCGCGACCCCGGGCGGCGGCAGGTGCTCCCGCACATGGAGCCGGCGTGCTGGGACATGCTCCTGTACCTGCTCCGGGAACTCGTGACCGCCCGCCCGGACGCCATGCACCTGACCGACCTCGGGTCCGGGGCCTTCTCCTGGCGGAACGACCTCCTCGGCATCGAGCAGTCGTTCGTCCTGGGCGATGCCGCCACGCTGCCGACCGATCCGCTCACCTGGATCGGCTGCCAGGTGCCCGACGACATCCTCATGGTCAGCGAGCGCGGCGGCCGGCTGTGGTTCGACGCCGCGCTGGTCACCTGGGCCGCCGCGTGGTCGGTCAAGTTCGACATCGGCATGCACCTCGACGAGATCCACGGCCCCGTGCCCCGGCTCAACGAGGACGGCGTGACCAGCCGCGCCACCCGGTTCATGCGGGGCATCACGGCCGACCAGACCTACCGCCGGGTCAACTGGACCTTCTCCGCCCACGGCTCACCGCGGCGCGACATCAGCCTGGAGGCCAAGCCGGAGTGGGACGCCGACATCCCCCAGCTGGTGCGGGACGGCGACTTCGGCCGGCTGCAGCTGCGCATCGAGCTGGAGCACCTCACCCGGCTGCCGTTGACGGGAACGCTGACGTTCAACATCCGCACGTACATGGCGCCGTTGGCCGAGATCGTCACGGTCCCGGGCTGGGGCGAGCAGCTCTCCGCGATCGTCGCCGAGCTCCCGGCCGACATCGCCGAGTACAAGGGGATCGCGCCCTACCGCGACGAGGTCGTGGCCTGGCTGGCGGACGCCGTGCACCCCACCGTCGCGGCCTAGCCGCACCTGGCGCCGCTCCCGGGGTCGTCCGGCGCACCTCGCCGGGATGCTGCGGTCCGCTGCCCCAGCCTCCCTGCATGCGTGCGGTGCCGAGGACCCCCGGCGGGCCCGGGGTCCTCGACGTCGTCGACATCCCGGACCCGGCGGCCAGGGGCGGGTCGACGCGAGCGGCCGGCCCGCCGCCTCCCCGGTCCGCCTCACCGGGGCAGGCTCTCCGCCCGCCACATCCAGAGCTGCTTCTCGAGGGCACCGGTCGTCTCGATCAGCAGGTCCTGCGACACCGGGTCGTCCCGTGTGTCGTCGATGCGTGCCCGCATCCGCGCCACGACCTCGTCGAGCGCGTGGACGAGAAAGCTGATCGCCTCATCGGCCGGGATCCAGGCGAGCGGCGGCTGCGACAGCGCCGACTGCTCCTGCAGGGCCGTCGACCGGCCGTCGGGCAGCACGCCGATCGCGACCGCACGCTCGGCGAGCTCGTCCGAGTACTGCCGGGTGGTGGCGACGACGTCGTCCAGGTGCAGGTGCACGCTGCGGAAGTGGGGCCCCACCACCGTCCAGTGCACCTGCTTGGCGACCAGCCCCAGGTCGACCAGGTCGACGACGGCGCCCTGCAGCGCCTCCCCGACGGTCTTCCGGACGTCCTCGGGCAGCCGGCTCCTCATCTCGGTCATGGGCGGTTCCTCCTCCAGCGGTCGTAGGGATGGGTGCCACGTCCCTGCGACAGGGCCGTGGCGGTGGGCTCACTTCAGGACGATGTCGTCACCGGCGACGTCGACGTGCACGGTGTCGCCGTCCCGATAGACGCCCGAGAGCAGCTCCAGCGCCAGCGGGTCGACGATCGCGTGCTGGATGAGCCGCTTCAGCGGCCGCGCGCCGTAGTCGGGGTCGTACCCGCGACGGGCGAGCCAGCGCCGGGCGTCGTCGCTGACCTCCAGCGTCAGCTTCCGCTCGGCCATCCGCGTCTCCAGCTGCCGCAGCTGGATCTCGAGGACCTGCTCGATGTCGTCCTCGGTGAGCGACCGGAACCGCACGATCTCGTCGACCCGGTTGATGAACTCCGGCTTGAAGAAGTCCGCCGGGTCGCCAGGGAGGTTCGACGTCATGATCAGCACGGTGTTGGTGAAGTCCACCGTGCGGCCTTGACCGTCGGTCAGCCGGCCGTCGTCGAGGACCTGCAGCAGGACGTTGAAGACGTCCGGGTGGGCCTTCTCGATCTCGTCTAGCAGGACGACGGCGTACGGACGCCGGCGGACCGTCTCGGTGAGCTGCCCGCCCTCGTCGTAGCCGACGTAGCCCGGCGGCGCACCGACCAGGCGGGACACGGAGTGCTTCTCCATGTACTCGCTCATGTCGATCCGGACCATCGCCCGCTCGTCGTCGAACAGGAACTCCGCCAGGCTGCGGGCGAGCTCGGTCTTGCCCACGCCCGTCGGGCCGAGGAACAGGAAGCTGCCGATCGGCCGGTTGCGGTCCGCCAGCCCGGACCGGCTGCGCCGGATGGCGTTGGCGACGGCGCGGACGGCGGCGTCCTGCCCGACCACGCGGGCGTGCAGCACGTCCTCCATCCGGACCAGTTTCGCCACCTCGCCCTGCATCAGCCGGGCGACGGGGATGCCGGTCCAGCGGCTGACCACCTCGGCGACGTCCTCCTCGTCGACCTCCTCCTTGAGCATCTTCTGGGTGGACTGCAGCTCGGCCAGCCGCTCGGTCGCCTGCTCCACCTCACGCTCGACCGAGGGGATCCGCCCGTACCGGATCTCCGCGGCCCGGCTCAGGTCGACCGCGCGCTCGACCTCGCCGCGCAGAGCCTCCAGCTCCTCCTTGAGCTCCCGGATGCGCCCGATCGCCTCCTTCTCGGCCTGCCAGTGCGCCTTCATCCCCGCCGACTGCTCGCGCAGGTCGGAGAGCTCCTGGTCGAGCGCCGCGAGCCGGTCGCGGCTGGCGTCGTCGGTCTCCTTGGCCAGGGCCACCCGCTCGATCTCCAGCTGCCGGATCCGCCGCTCGATGACGTCGATCTCCGTGGGCAGTGAGTCGATCTCGATCCGCAGCCGGCTGGCCGCCTCGTCGATCAGGTCGATCGCCTTGTCGGGCAGGAACCGGCCGGTGACGTACCGGTCGGAGAGCACCGCGGAGGCCACCAGCGCGGCGTCCTGGATGCGGACCCCGTGGTGGACTTCGTAGCGCTCCTTGAGGCCGCGGAGGATGGCGATCGCGTCCTGCACCGACGGCTCGCCGACGAAGACCTGCTGGAAGCGGCGCTCGAGAGCCGGGTCCTTCTCGATGTGCTTGCGGTACTCGTCGAGCGTCGTGGCGCCGATCATCCGGAGCTGGCCGCGGGCGAGCATCGGCTTGAGCATGTTGCCGGCGTCCATCGAGCCCTCGGCCGAGCCGGCGCCGATGACTGTGTGCATCTCGTCGAGGAAGGTGATCACCTGGCCCTCGGCGTCGGCGATCTCCTGCAGGACCGACTTGAGCCGTTCCTCGAACTCGCCGCGGTACTTCGCACCCGCGACCATCGACGCCAGGTCGAGCGCCACCAGCCGCTTGTTCTTCAGGCTCTCCGGGACGTCGCCCTCGACGATCCGGCGGGCCAGCCCCTCGGCGATGGCGGTCTTGCCGACGCCGGGTTCACCGATGAGGACCGGGTTGTTCTTGGTCCGGCGGGACAGCACCTGGACGACGCGGCGGATCTCCTCGTCCCGGCCGATGACCGGGTCGAGCTTGCCCTTGCGGGCCTCCTCGGTCAGGTCGCGCCCGTACTTCTCCAGCGCCTGGTACTGCTCCTCGGCGTCCGGGGAGGTCACGCGGTGGCTGCCGCGGACCTGCTGGAGCCCGGCGAGCAGCTGCTCACGCGACACCTGCAGGTGGCCGGCGACCGCCAGCAGCAGGTGCTCGGTGGAGACGTACTCGTCGTGCAACTGCTGGCGCACCCGGTCGGCCTCCTCGATCGCGGCACGCAGCTCGCGACCGACCTGCGGTTCGGACCCGTAGGCGTGCGGCAGCCGGTCGAGGGCCTCGGTGACGCGGTCCCGCAGTCCGGGGATGCCGATACCGGCCTTCTGCAGCAGCGGCAGGACGACGCCGTCCTCCTGCCCGAGGAGCGCCGCGACCAGGTGATCGGGCGTGACCTCGGGGTGCGACTCCTGCCGTGCCCGCTCCACGGCGGCCTGGACTGCTTCCTGGGTCCTGCGTGTCCAGCGGTTCGGGTCGAATGCGCCGGCCACGGTGGAACACCTCCTCACTGTCGTTGATCTGTCGGTGGCGGGGTGTCGGCCGGTGCCTCACACCCCGAGGTGGGCTCGCGGCGCCCCGGGGGTCGCCGCCGCCAGTGCCTGCACGGCAGCCCGCTGGCGCTCGTCCAGCTCCCTCGGCACGTCGACCTCGACGGTGACCAGCAGGTCGCCCGCGCCGTCGGCGGCCGGCACACCCCGGCCCGGCACCCGCAGGGTCGTCCCGCTCCGCGTCCCGGCCGGGATCCGGACCCTGACCGGGCGGTCGAGCGTGGGCACCCGGACGTCGGCGCCCAGGGCCGCCTCGGCGAAGGTCACCGGCACGGTGACCGCGAGGTCACGGCCGTCCCGCCGGAAGAACGGGTGCGATGCCACCCGGACCCGCAGGACGAGGTCACCGGCCGGCCCGCCGTTCTCACCCGGCTCCCCGCGTCCGGCCAGCCGCAGCGTCTGCCCGTCCGCGATCCCCGGCGGGATGCGCGCCGTGACGGTCCGCGACCCCAGCCGGAGCCGGCGAGTGGTGCCGCGCACCGCCTGGTCGAACGGCAGCTCCACCGCCACCTCCAGGTCGGCCCCGCGGCGGGGTAGACCGGTCCCCCACCCGCCGTCGTCGGCGGACATGCCGAACAGGTCCTCGACCGTGACCCGGTGCCCCCCGGCCCGGGGACCGCGCCGGTTGACCCGCACGGACCGACCGTGCGGCCAGCCCGGCCCGCCCGTCGACCGACCGGCGGGAGCAAGCCGGCGGACCTCGTCGTACTCGCGCCGGCGCACGGGGTCGTGCAGCACCTCGTAGGCCGACGTGACCTCCCGGAACCGCTCACCGGCCCCGGCGTCGGGGTTGGTGTCGGGGTGCAGTTCCCGGACCAGGCGGCGGTAGGCGCGGGTGATCTCCTTGTCCGACGCGGACTCCGCGACGCCGAGCACGCGGTAGTGGTCCTTGTCCAGCCACTCGGCGGTCATCGCCACGGTCGTCCACCTCCTTCCCACCAGAGGGCAGCCGGGCTCACGCCCGGCTGCCCTCGTCGACCACCTCGGCGTCGATCACGTCGTCGTCACCGGCGGCCGTCGCCGCGCCACCGTCGGGAGCCTGCTGCTCCTGGAGCCGGGCGGCGAAGGCGGTGCCCGCCGCGGTCAGCCGCTCGGTCGCCGCGCGGAGAGCAGTGACCTCGCCGTGCTCGACGAGGCCCCTCACCTCGCTGACCGCCGCCTCCAGCTGGTCGCGTTCGGGGCCGGTCACGTCGCGGTGCTCGGCCAGCAGCTTCTCGCTCCGGTAGAGCAGGGCGTCCGCGTCGTTGCGGGCCTCGGCCTCCTCCCGCCGTCGGCGGTCCTCCTCGGCGTGCGCCTCGGCGTCGCGGACCATCCGGTCGATGTCCTCGCGGCTGAGGGACGACTGCCCGGTGATGGTGATCGACTGCTCCTTGCCCGTCGCCCGGTCGGTGGCCGAGACGTGCACGATGCCGTTGGCGTCGATGTCGAAGGTGACCTCGATCTGCGGCACACCACGCGGCGCCGGGGGCAGGTCGGTCAGGTGGAACCGGCCCAGGGTCTTGTTGCCGGCGGCCATCTCCCGTTCGCCCTGCAGGACGTGCACCTCGACGGAGGGCTGGTTGTCCGTCGCCGTGCTGAAGACCTCGGTGCGGCGGGTGGGGATGGTCGTGTTCCGCTCGATGATCGTGGTCATCACGCCGCCCTGCGTCTCGACGCCCAGGGAGAGCGGCGTGACGTCGAGCAGCAGCACGTCCTTGACGTCGCCGCGGAGCACACCGGCCTGGACGGCAGCCCCGACGGCGACCACCTCGTCGGGGTTCACACCCTGGTGCGGGTCCTTGCCGCTGAGCTCGCGGACGAGCTCCACGACCGCCGGCATCCGGGTGGAGCCACCGACCAGGACCACGTGGTCGATGTCCCGCGGACCGAGTCCGGCGTCCCGCAGCGCCTGCTCGAACGGCCCGCGACACCGCTGCAGCAGGTCCTCGGTCAGCTCCTGGAACTTCGCGCGGGTCAGCGAGACGTCCAGGTGCCTGGGCCCCTCCGCGGTAGCGGTGATGTAGGGCAGGGTGATCTGGGTCTGCGTGGCGCCGGAGAGGTCGATCTTGGCGCGCTCGGCGGCCTCCTTGAGCCGCTGCATCGCCATCGGGTCCTTCGACAGGTCGACCCCTTCCGCGGTGCGGAACGTGTCCACGAGCCAGTCGATGACCTTCTGGTCCCAGTCGTCACCGCCGAGCCGCGTGTCGCCGGCCGTGGACTTCACCTCGAAGACGCCGTCGCCGATCTCCAGCACCGAGACGTCGAAGGTGCCGCCGCCTAGGTCGAAGACGAGCACGGTCTCGTCCATGGCGTCCTTGTCCAGCCCGTAGGCCAGCGCCGCAGCCGTCGGCTCGTTGATGATGCGCAGCACCTCCAGGCCCGCGATGGTGCCCGCTTCCTTCGTCGCGGTCCGCTGCGCGTCGTCGAAGTAGGCGGGGACGGTGATCACCGCCTGCGTGACCGGCTCGCCCAGGTACGCCTCCGCGTCACGCTTGAGCTTCTGCAGGACGCGGGCGCTGATCTCCTGGGCGGTGTACCGCTTGCCGTCGACGTCGGTGGCCCAGTCGGTGCCCATGTGCCGCTTCACCGACCGGATCGTGCGGGCCGCGTTCGTCACCGCCTGACGCTTGGCGACCTCGCCCACCAGGACCTCGCCGTTGCGGCTGAAGGCGACGACCGACGGTGTCGTGCGCCCTCCCTCGCTGTTGGGGATGACGGTGGGGTCGCCGCCCTCGAGGACGGCGACGGCCGAGTTCGTGGTGCCCAGGTCGATACCGACCGCACGTGACATGTCCGAACCTCCCTGACTCTCCTCACGTCGGGACGTGGCCGGGACGCCGTGCCGGCGCCCCGGGCAGCGTTCCGACCGACGTGCCACGCAGCCGAAATATTCCCCCGGTTACTGCAAGTTTTCTGGTCCGTCGGTACGAGGTACAACGCGCCCGGGTGGAACCGGGACTGTCGACGAGGGGGTTCGATGGGGACCACGTACTCCACGCGGGCGGCGGAGCCCGCCCGCCTGACCCGACTGGAGGAGCGCTTCGCCGAGCTCGGTGAGCAGCTCGACGACTCGCCGGTGTCGGAGGCACTCTCCGTGCTGCACGCGATGGTGCAGGAGGTGGCGAACCGGACGCCGTCGGCCGGGGACAGCCGTGACCGGCGAGCGGAGACGGCCCTCGGGGACGTCGCCGACCTGTACCTGACCGCGCCGCCGATGGGCGGCGCTGCCGAATCGACCGGCTTGACCGTGGGCACCCGGGCGCCTGAGTTCACCCTGCCCGACGCCGAGGGCCGGCCGGTGAGCCTGTCGGACTTCCGGGGCCGACCGGTCGTCCTGGTGTTCTACCCTCTCGACTGGAGCCCCGGGTGCAGCCGGCAGCTGGAGCTGTACCAGCAGGAGCTCGCGGAATTCGAGAGCCGGGACGCCGAGCTGGTGGGGATCTCCGTCGACTCGCTGTACAGCCACGGCGCGTGGGCCGCCGTCCGGGGGATCAGCTTCCCGCTCCTGTCGGACTTCCACCCGCGGGGCGAGGTGGCCCGCCGGTACGGCGTCTGGCGCGAATCCGACGGCTTCAGCGACCGGGCGCTGTACGTGGTGGACGCCGACGGGGTCATCCGGTGGGCCCACGTCTCGCCGCGCGTCGACCACCTGCCCGACATCTACGAGCTGTTCACCGCGCTCGACGAGCTCACCGGCCGCCGCGAGGCGGCCTGAACCGATCGAGCGCCGACACGTGCGAAGGAGGCCTCGATGGCGACCACGTACATGGTCCCGAAGCAGCCGGCCGTCCGGGTGCGGCCGGCCGTCGGGACAGCACCGGTCACCGTGTACGGCAATCGGTGGTGCGGGATCACCCAGATGACCCGCCGACTGCTCGACCGCGCCGGGGTGCCCTACCAGTACGTCGATCTCGACCTCCATCCGGAGGCGGAACGCCGGCTGCGCTGGATGACCGGCGGCGTCCTGAGGAACCCGGTCGTCAACGTGGGCGGCCAGTGGCTGGAGCAACCGACCGTGAGGGAGCTGGAATGGGCGCTGACACGGCACGGCCTGCTCTGACCACCTGCCGGGCCTGCGGACGGCGCAACCGGCTCCCCGCCGCCGCCCGGGGGGGGGGGGGGGGGGGGGGGGGGGGGGGGGGGGGGGGGGGGGGGGGGGGGGGGGGGGGGGGGGGGGGGGGTGGGGGGGGGGGGGGGGGGGGGGG
>NZ_JBJHAL010000025.1:0-62127 GCF_054050995.1 Blastococcus sp. SYSU DS1021
GCGTGTGGGCGGCGGGGACGGCGGAGCCGGCCGGGCCGGCGATGACCTGGACCGATGACACCGCCGGTCTGCAGGTGGCCGGTTCGGTGGGTCTGACCGCGCACCGGCCGGGCAGCAGCACCGCGGCCACCGCGGTGCGGTTCGGCGGGATCACGGTGACCGCGCTGGACTGACCGCGAGCCCGGAGCCGTCCGTCACCCCGTCCGGGTGACGGACGGCGCCGTCCGCGCCGAGCAGCACACGACCTCGGAGAGGATTCCACCGTGACGGGGGTGCGAGAACTGCTTCGGCGTCCGGTCAGCGGCGCCCTGGCCGGGCAGGCCACCGCAGCGCTCGCGGGGCTGGTGCTCCAGGTCGCCGCCGCCCGTGAGCTCGGTGCCGCCGGGCTGGCGACGTTCTCCCTGAGCTATGGGGGGCTCGTGCTCGCGACGGCGGTCAGCAGCGGCCTGGTGGGTACCGGCCTGACCATCCTGGATCGCCAGGAGCCGCGGGTCAGGGCCGGCCTGCACGTGTGGACCGTCCTGATCGGCCTCGCCGTCGGGGCCGTCGGTGTGCTGGCGGCCGGCTGGAGCCAGGCCGTCCCTCCGTGGGCCGTTCCGGTGGCCGGCGCGGCCTGCGCGGCCTTCATCGCCGAGGACACCCTCCGCCGGCTGCTGATGGCGGCCGGGCGCTTCTGGTCCCTCCCCGCCGTGGATCTGACCAGCCTGGTCCTGTCGGTCGGCGTGCTCGCCCTCGCCGGCCTCACCGGCGACATCTCTCTCGCGGCGTTCGTCGTCGCGGTCCTCATCGGGCAGAGCGGCGGGGCGCTCGTGGCCTGGTGGTGCCTGCCGGCCGGCGAACGCCCGCGCGGGCCGTGGCGGCGTCCGGCGCTGCGTGCCGTCGCCTCCTTCGGCGTGTGGTCGGCCATGACGCAGACCATCCGGCCGGCTTCGCTCACGCTGTTGCGCATCCTGCTCATCGCCGTGGTCGGCGCGGCCGCGTACGGCCCGGTGGAGATCGCCCGGGTCTACACGGCACCGACGCTGCTCGTGGTCGCGGGCCTGGGGTCGTTCCTGCTGCCGCAGTTCGCGCGGTTGCGGCACCGCGGGCTGCCGGTCGGCCTCCGGGTCGCCGACCGGGCCGCCGCCCTCCTCACCCTCGGGACGGCGGTGCTGGGCGGGCTGGGGCTGCTGCTGCTCCCCTGGCTGGGCGACCTGGTGACCGACGGCAGCTACCCGGTCCCCGCAGCGGCTGTGGTGGCCTGGACCGGGTACGCGATGACCGCCGCCGTGGCGCTCCCGTACGGCTGCCTGGCCATGGTGCACGGCGGGCAGCGCCGGGTACTGGCGACGCGGACCTGGGAGCTGGCCTCGCTGGTCATCGCCGCGCTGCTGGTCATCCGTCTCGACGGCGGCGAGGTCTGGGCTCCGCTGGCGCTGGCCGTCGGCCCGGCCCTCGCCGCGGTCGTCCTCCGGCGCTCGCTGCTGGTGCCGACCGCCAGCGAGGAGGCCGCACCCACGCCCGACCCGGCGCGGGCGTGACGACGCGGCCTCGCGGGCCGCGCGGAGGTGGCGCGGGTGGCCCTCACCCTTTCGGGCCGGGAGGTCTGTCGGCGTGCCCGGCCGTGCCGAAGACTTGAGCAGGCGCTCTCTCCGGAGCGTCCCCGTCGCTCAAGGAGAAGGTCGTCGTGCGCACTGACAGGGAACGCGGGAGCCGGCCTCTGGGCTCGGTGCTCGCGGGGCCAGCCTTCCGGGCCAAGTCCGCCACCGTCCGCCGGCGCAGCGGCGCCTTCCTCCACGAGCTGATGGAGCACCAGACCCTGGCACCGGAGGCCCTGCGCGACCTGCAGTGGCAACGCGCGACGCGGCAGCTGCGGTGGGCCACCGAGGCCACCACGTTCTACCCGTCCTTCTACGCCCGCCACGGGGTCGACGTCTCCGCCGTCCGGAGCTGGGACGACTGGGAGGCGCTCCCGATCCTCGACCGGACGACCGTCAAGGAGAACTCCGCCGGCTTCCTGTCCACGGAGGCCCGTCGCGGCACCGTCCGCGAGGCGCTGACCGGCGGCAGCACGGGGCAGCCGCTCCAGACCAAGCACGACGCCCGGGTTCCGTCGCTGGCGCTGGCCTGGCGGATGTACTCCTGGTGGGGCGTCCAGCCGTGGGACAACCTCGCGCGGGTGGCGCGGTGGGGTTTCGGCCGGCTGGACGCACTGAAGAACGACCTCCTGTGGTGGCCCAGCCGTCAGACCTACCTGGACGCCGCGCTCCTGAGCCCCGAATCGATGCACACCTTCCACCGCCGGCTCTGGGCGACGCGCCCGGCGCTCCTCGAGGGGTACGTCGGGTCGATGCTCGAGTTCGCCGACTTCCTCGAGCAATCGGGCCTGCGCGTGCCCCCGCTGACGGCGGTCGCGACGACCGCGGCGCCTCTCACCTCGTCGGCCCGCCGCCGGCTGGAGTCCTCCTTCGATGCCCCCGTGTACGACGAGTACCGCGGATCGGAGTTCGGCTGGATGGCCGGCGAGTGCCGGGAACGCAACGGCCTCCACACCTTCGCCGACGTGCGCCTCATCGAGGTGGTCGACGACGAGGGCCGCCCCCTTCCGCCCGGGGAGGTCGGGCACCTCGTGCTCACCGACCTGACCAACCGGGTGTTCCCGCTCATCCGCTACCGCCTCGGGGACCGTGGGGCGCTGACCGGCGAGCCGTGCGCCTGCGGGGTCACGCTGCCGATGATGCGCCAGCCCGACGGCCGATCCACCGACGTGCTGCGGCTGCCGAGCGGCCGATCGCTGAACCACCGCCTGATGGCCATGTTCAGCAATCACCCGGACAGCGTGCGGCTCTTCCAGATCCACCAGCGTGCCGACTACTCGATCGTCGTCCGGGTCGTCCTCGGTCCGGGCCCCGACAGCGCACGGCACGTCGAGGCGGCCGTCGAGGGGCTCCGCCGGCGCATCGAGGACGAGGTGCAGGTCACCACGGAGTACGTCGACCACCTACCGTTCACCGGCGGAAAGATCAAGTACGTGGTGTCGGATCTCGCGCCCGCCGTCCCCGGGACGGCGGTCACGCCGGCCGGCTGATCAACCGGCCGGCGCGGTCGCCACCGGCTCCCGACGACCTCGGCGGGACGACGGGGCGCGCCCCCGTCGACGGTCAGCGCAGCGCGAGCCGCTGCACCACCGCGGCGCGGATGCGGCCGACGACCTCCGGCCACGTCGGTACGTGCACCATCGGGCCCTGGCTCGGCGGGCCGGTCAGCTCGGTCCGCACCGCGGCCGCCAGCGCCTCGGGGTTGCGAGGGTCGGCGAAGGTCGCGGTCGGCGCCAGCTCACGGAAAGCCGGGATGTCGCTGAGCACCACGGGGGCGCCGGCGAGGGCAGCCTCGACAAGCGGCAAGCCGAACCCCTCGTCGAGAGACGGGAAGACGAAGAGTCGGCAGTTCTCGTAGAGCCAGGCCAGTGCGCCGTCGTCCACACCGCCGACGAAGCGGATCCGGGGATCGTCCGAAAGCACTCCGACGGCCTTCCCGTCGGGTTCGCCGACCACGACCAGCGGTCGCTCGGCGCTGACCAGGCCCTCGCTGAGAACGGCGTGGACGAGCCGGCCCACGTTCTTGCGCACGTTGAGCCGGCCCACGCACAGCAGGAAGCTCCCCGGCGTCAGGCCCAGCCCCGGGTCGGCGGCCCGGCGGCTGCGGAGCGACTCCGGGAAGCTCAGTCCCACCGGCACGACCTTGCCGGCCAGCGCAGGCCGGACGCGGGCGATGCGGTCGGCTTCTGCCCGCGTCGACGTCAGCACGAGGTCGGCGCGCCGGGCCGACCACGGCATCCCGGCGAAGTAGGCCCGCTCGACACGGGTGAAGAACTCGGGGTGGTCGTCGAACATCAGGTCGTGGATGAAGGTGGCGCGCAGCGCCCGGCTCCGCAACGGGGTGAAGTTCTGGGCGAGCACGACATCTGCGTCGGCGGCCGTCCCCAGCTCGGTCAGCACGCTGATCCCGTGAGGTGAGCGGTGCACCGGGACCACCCTGACGGGCGCATCGCCCACGAGTTCGCGCGCCTGTTCCAGGTGTCGGCGCGGCACGGCCACGGTGAGCTCGTCCTCGGGGTAGACCGCCGGCCAGGTGCGGACCAGCGAGTCCACGACCCGTCGTCCCGACGGTTGACCCGCCACCCACCAGTACGCGTCGAGCAGCACTCTCACCGGGCCGCCACCTCCGTCCGTCGCACCGGCACGCCCGCCGGGTCATCCCTCAGCCGGTGCCGGGATCCGCCTTCGACCAGCAGGGACACCGCCATGAAGCAGAGAAAGGCCGGCGTTGCGTCGAACAGGCCGCTCTCGACCGGGCTCCGGCCGAGGAGGAACGCCAGCAGCCCCAGGAACAGCGCCCGGTGCGCCCGCGGGGCCCGCAGGGCACCACGCAGCACCCACAACACCCAACCGGCGGAGAGGGCGACGCCGAGCAGCCCGCCCTGCACGAGCGCCGAGACCCAGCTGCTGTCCAAGGGCTGCTGGTCCCACCACTGGCCCCTCACCTCGATCACCTTCACCGACAGCCCACCGCCGAACAAGCGCTGCCACAGCGTGTCCGCCCACGTGTCCGCTGCATCCCAGGCGATGAAGCGGGACTCGAGGGTGCTGATGCCGGTTCCGTCGCGGGTCGCGAACGCGCCCAGCGCGCCTGTGGCGACCGCCACGACCGTGCCGACCGCGGCCAGCAGCAGCCCGCCCACCACCAGCCCGACCGGTGCCCGCCGGAGGTGCAGCGCCACCACCACGAGGCCGAGCATCAGCATCAGCAGCCCGGTCCGAGAGCCGGTCGCCCAGACCACGGCCAGCGCGGCCGCGGCGGCGACGGCGCTGCCCGGACCAGCCTTCCCGAGGACCACGTGCCACGCGGCCACGAGGGCCACGATGCCGGCCAGCAGGGCCAGCTCGTTGGGGGTCAGCGGTGGGATCCCGCCTGCCAGCCGTCCGGTGGCGGCGGTGGGCAGCCCGGTGACCGTCGCGGCGAGCGCCACGATGCCGCAGGCCTGGCCCAGCGCGGTGATGACCTCCTCGACCGATGCGGAGCGGAGCAGGAAGACGACCGTGAGCCCGAGCATCGCCACCCGGACGGCGACCGTCGCGCCGACCAGGAACGTGCCGGCCGTGAACGCGCCGAAGACCGAGCCGGTGAGGACGGCCGCGAGCACCCACACCGTCCCGGTGCCCAGAGGTCGACGCGGACTGCTCCCCGCCGCGAGCACCGCCAGTGCCAGGGCCACCACGATGACGAGCGCCTTGCCGACGACCACGGGGTCCAGCGAGCCGGCGAAGTACTGGCCCCGCCGCCAGCCCACCGTGCCGGTGAGCAGCAGGAGCGCGATGACCAGGCGGCCGGCCGGACCGGCGAGCGGTAGCGGCCAGAGGTCGCTCACCGCTGCGGCGGGCGCGGGGCCGGTGCCCCGGGCGCCGCGGCGCCGGCGGTGACCGCCGTGACGGTCGCAGCCTCCGTCGGTGAGGCGCCGCGGGGCGGCACGGCGCGGACCTCGGCGGAGGGCGGGCCGTCGGGCGCCGACCGGGTGCGGTGGTCGATGAGGGCGATGGCGAGCGGGTGGAGCCCGACGTGGCCGAGGATGCGCCGCAGCTCACGCAGCTCCGCGCGAGCCACCTGACCGGCCGGGATGACCAGGACGACGTCGTCGGAGCGTTCGGTGGCTTCCCGCCACTCCCGCAGCGGCGCCATCGGGTCGGCCACCTCGAGCCGGACCCGTGCGTCCTCCCCACCCCCGGCGGAGCAGCCGACCGCTACGGACATGCCGCGGCCGCGGAGCACCGCGGCGACGTCCTCGGCGAACTCCAGCGGCGCCAGAGCCTCGGTGGGCGCCGGGCAGAGCAGCAGCACGTGCACCGGTCCTTCCTCGGCGGCGGCTTCCAGGCGGCGGGCGAGGAGCACGGCGGGCCGTCCGGTCAGAGCGCTGCGCCGGGCGCGGCCGGTCAGCGGTGCGAGCACCTCCACCGTGCCGTCCCCCGGCCAGGCGCGTGCGGCGTCCTCGGCCGTGTGCACGGTGTCGTCGAGCCGGTCGCGGACGATCGCGCCGGCCAGCCCGAGGAACAGGCCGACGACCAGTCCGAGCCCGACCAGGTGGGAGGCCACCGGGGCCACCGGGGCGACCGGCGCGTTCGCGGGGTCGGTGACGGTGAGCTCGACGGGCCGGTTGCCGGACGACGGCGTCTCCAGTTCCTCGACCACCTCGGTGAACTGCGCGGCCACGGCGTTGGCGATCGCCGCCGCACGTGCCGGATCACCGCCCCGCACGGCGATCTCGACCTGCGAGGTGTCCCGCGGGTTGGTCGCCGAGATACTGGCCCGCAGCTCGCGGACGCTCTCGGCCAGCTCCAGCTGGTCGGCGACCGGGCCCAGCACGGCCTCGCTGATGACGACGTCGGGATAGCTCTTGATCCGCTGGTTGATGAACGAGGCGCTGTTCGGGATCGAGGGCGAGACCGACGCGAACACCTGGGCCGTGGCCTGGTAGGTCGAGGGCGTCAGGACGAGGACCAACGTGCCCAGCAGGGCGCCCAGCACCGTGGTCCCCACCCAGACCGGCCACCGCCTGCGCAGTGCAGCGAGGTAGTCGTGCAGTTCCACGTCGGTCGCTCCTCACCGTGCCGGCGCCGCACGCCGGTGGCCGGGGGCGGACTCCGGCCGTCCGGGTCGTCTGTCCGGGCCGACGTTAGGTTCGGGCGGCAGGCCGGGACAGGGGACGACCGGTCCGGATCACCCCATGGGGGCACCGGCCGGCCGACGGCCGCCAGGCACGGCGCCCGATGGGGTGAACCCCCCTCCGGAACTCACAATGCGTCACCTCCATCGGGCTAGCGTCGGGGCTCGGCAGCAGCTCACCGCGATATTCGATGAGCTCTCTGTCACGCAATGTGACCGGCAGCCGCCGATGACGCGCGCCGGACGGACGATCGGGGGATCGCATGACGGTGATCGGCTACGCGCCAGGGGCCTACGACCTGTTCCACGTCGGGCACCTCAACATCCTCCGGCACGCCGCACAGCACTGCGACCGGCTGATCGCCGGCGTCGTCTCCGACGAGATGCTGCTGCAGACCAAGGGGCGGGCCCCGGTCATCCCGCTGGCCGAGCGCATGGAGATCGTCGGCAGCCTGCAGTTCGTCGACGCCGTGCACGCCGAGGTGGTCCCCGACAAGATCGACACCTGGCGCGAGGTCGGGTTCGACGTCCTCTTCAAGGGCGACGACTGGCGGGGCACCACCAAGGGCCTGAAGCTCGAGCGCGACTTCGCCGAGGTCGGCGTCCGGGTGCACTACTTCCCGTACACGATGCACACCTCCAGCACGATCCTGCGCAAGGCGCTGGCGGCCATCGAGGCGGAGCAGCCGGTGGGCCGGGTGGCCCGCGCCCGCACCTCCTGAGCGGGGCGGCGCCTGTCGGGGGTGCCGTCTAGCCTGGGGAGCGGCCCCGGCCGCACTCGGCGGTCCGTGCGAGGCCGGACAACCTCAGGAGAAGAAGAAGCGTGACCCTGCGCGGCGTGCTCGACGTCGTCCTCACCGACCCCGGCATGGCCCGCGTGGTCGCCTCCGCCGGGAGCGCCGAGCTCGCCGTCACCGCACCACCGACGGTGCAGCCGCTGGTGGCGGCCGCCCTCGCCGCACCGGCGCCGGGCGCCGGCGTGCCCGTCCTCGTCGTCACCGCGGGGGAGCGCGACGCCGACGCGGCCGCCGACCTGCTGCGCTGCTTCGTCCCGGGCCGCCGGGTGGAGGTCTTCCCGGCCTGGGAGACGCTGCCCCACGAGCGGCTCAGCCCGCGCGCGGACACCGTCGGCCGGCGGCTGGCCGTGCTGCGGGACCTCACGCACCCGGGGGAGAACGGTGCGATCGACGTCCTCGTCGCCCCGGTCCGCAGCGTGCTCCAGCCGCTGGCCCCCGGGCTCGGTGACCTGGTGCCGGTCGAGCTGAAGCCCGGGGACTCGGCCGAGCTGGACGACATCGCCCAGGCGCTCTCCGACGCCGCCTACACGCGCGTGGAGCTGGTCGAGAAGCGCGGCGAGTTCGCCGTCCGCGGTGGCCTCCTCGACGTCTTCCCGCCCACCGAGCCGCATCCGGTGCGCGTGGAGTTCTGGGGCGACGAGGTCGACGAGCTGCGGTACTTCTCCGCCGCCGACCAGCGGTCGCTGGACGAGCGCCCCGAGCGGCTGTGGGCCCCGCCGTGCCGCGAGCTGCTGCTCACCGAGGAGGTGCGCGCCCGTGCCGCCGCGCTGGCGGTCGAGCACCCCGGCCTGATCGAGGTCCTGGGGAAGCTCGCCGAGGGCATCGCCGTGGAGGGCATGGAGTCGCTGACCCCCGCCCTCATCGGCGACGCGGCCATGCAGCTGCTCACCGACCTGGTGCCCGCGGGCACGCACGTCCTGGTCTGCGACCCCGAGCGGGTGCGCAGCCGGGCGGCCGACCTGGTGCGCACCGCGGAGGAGTTCCTCGCCGCCTCGTGGGCGACCGCCGCCGAGGCGGGGGAGGCGCCGCTGGACCTGGGCGCGTCCTCCTTCCGGGACCTCGCCGACGTCGAGGCCGCGGCCCGCGGCCGCGGCCTGCCCTGGTGGACCACCGGCGCCTTCACCCTGCAGGCCGAGGACGACGAGCGGCAGGTGACCCTCGACGCCACACCCGTCGAGCGCTTCCACGGCGACCAGGGCGCCGCCGTCGAGCGCATGCGGGGCTGGCACCGCGACGGGTGGCGGGTCGTCGTCACCTTCGCCGGCCCCGGCCCCGCGCAGCGAGCCGCCGACCAGCTCACCGAGGCCGAGCTCGGCGTCCGGCTGGTGCCCGACCTGGCCACCGCCCCCGACCCCGGGCTGACCCACGTCACCCAGGGCAACCTCGAGGCCGGGTTCGCCTTCCCGGGCGTCGGGCTGGCGCTGGTCACCGAGCACGACCTGACCGGCCAGCGCGGCACGACGATGCGCGACGCGGTGAAGATGCCCGCCCGCCGGCGCAACGCCGTCGACCTGGTGCAGCTGCAGCCGGGCGACCTCGTGGTGCACGAGCAGCACGGCGTCGGCCGCTACATCGAGATGATCAGCCGCACCGTCAACGGCGGCCAGCGCGACTACCTGATCGTCGAGTACGCGCCGTCGCGGCGGAACCAGCCGCCGGACCGGCTGTTCGTGCCCACCGACGCCCTCGACCAGCTGACCCGCTACGTCGGCGGGGAGTCGCCGGCGCTGTCCAAGCTCGGCGGCGCCGACTGGCAGAAGACCAAGAGCCAGGCCCGCAAGGCGGTCAAGCAGATCGCCGGCGAGCTGATCCGGCTGTACTCCGCGCGCATGGCGACCCAGGGCCACGCCTTCGGGCCCGACACGGTCTGGCAGCGCGAGCTGGAGGACGCCTTCCCCTTCCAGGAGACCCCCGACCAGCTGGCCGCGATCGACGAGGTCAAGGCCGACATGCAGCAGACGGTGCCGATGGACCGGATCATCTGCGGCGACGTCGGCTACGGGAAGACCGAGATCGCGATCCGGGCCGCGTTCAAGGCGGTGCAGGACGGCAAGCAGGTCGCCGTCCTGGTGCCGACGACGCTGCTGGCCAACCAGCACTTCAAGACCTTCTCCGAGCGGGTCGCCCAGTTCCCGGTGACGGTGAAGGTGCTCTCCCGGTTCCAGTCCGACCGCGAGACCACCGAGATCCTCCGGCAGCTGGCCGCCGGCGAGATCGACATCCTGGTCGGCACCCACCGGCTGCTGCAGCCGACCACCCGGTGGAAGGACCTCGGGCTGGTCATCGTCGACGAGGAGCAGCGCTTCGGCGTCGAGCACAAGGAGTACCTGAAGACGATGCGGACGGCGGTCGACGTCCTGTCGATGTCGGCCACCCCGATCCCGCGCACCCTGGAGATGAGCCTCACCGGCATCCGCGAGATGTCGACGATCCTCACCCCGCCCGAGGAGCGGCACCCCGTGCTCACCTACGTGGGCGCGTGGAACGACAAGCAGATGGCGGCGGCGATCCGCCGGGAGCTGCTGCGCGACGGCCAGGTCTTCGTGATCCACAACCGGGTGCAGTCGATCGACAAGGCCGCCGCGAAGATCCGCCACCTGGTGCCCGAGGCCCGCATCGCCGTCGGCCACGGGCAGATGAAGGAGCACGAGCTCGAGCGGATCATGGTCGGCTTCTGGGAGAAGGAGTACGACGTCCTGGTCGCGACGACGATCGTCGAGTCCGGCCTGGACATCCCGAACGCCAACACCCTGATCGTCGACCGGGCGGACACGTTCGGGCTCTCCCAGTTGCACCAGATCCGCGGCCGGGTCGGCCGTGGGCGGGAGCGGGCCTACGCCTACTTCACCTACGACCCCACCCGCACGCTCACCGAGACCTCGGTCGACCGGCTGACCACCATCGCGAACAACACCGACCTCGGCGCCGGCATGGCGGTGGCGATGAAGGACCTGGAGATCCGCGGCTCGGGCAACCTGCTCGGCGGCGAGCAGTCCGGGCACATCGCCGGCGTCGGCTTCGACCTGTACGTGCGGCTGGTCGGCGAGGCGGTGGCCGACTACCGGGCGCAGGTGACCGGTGAGGAGGCGCCCGCCGAGCCGGTGGAGGTGCGGGTTGACCTGCCGGTCGACGCACACCTGCCGCACGACTACGTGCCCGGCGAGCGGCTGCGCATGGAGGCCTACCGCAAGGTCGCGTCCATCCAGGACGAGGCGCAGGCGCAGGCGGTGCTCGACGAGCTCACCGACCGGTACGGCGCCCCGCCGGCGCCGGTGCTCAACCTGCTGGCCGTGGCCCGCTTCCGGGTGGCTATGCGGGAACTCGGCATCACCGAGGTCTCGCTGCAGGGCCGCACCATCCGGGTCGGCCCGGTGGACCTGCCGGAGTCCAAGCAGATGCGGCTGGCCCGCCTGGCCGACGGCGCCTCCTACAAGGCGGCCGTGCGGACCATCTCGCTCAAGGTGCCGGTCGGCCCCGACCGCCGCACGCCGCTGCGCGACGTCGCCCTGCTGGAGAACCTGCACGCCACGCTGACCGCCGTCCTCGGGGCCCCGGTCGCGGCGTAGCGGGCGCTGCCACGGCCCTGCTGCAGGGGGCCGCGCCGAGCGTGCGAGGCGTGGGGGCAGCAGGGTCCTTTTCGTGGGAGTCTCCCGGCGTGCTGATCCACCGCGCCGCCCGGTCGTGTGCCGCCGTGTCCCTGGCCGTCCTCGCCCTGGCCGGTTGCCGGTCGGCACCGGACGTCGCCGCCTACGTGGGCGAGGAGCGGATCGGCGTCGCCGAGCTCGAGGCGGAGGTCGCCGACCGGCTCGCCGACGCCGGTGTGGCCGCCACCGCGCAGGGGCGTGAGGAGCAGCTCACCCGCCGGGTGCTGGGCCTGCTCGTCGAGGGCGAGGTGCACGACGCCGCGGCCGGGCGCTACGGGGTGCAGGTCACCGACGCCGAGGTGACCCGCCGGATCGAGGAGCTGCTGGGCGACGACGACCCCGAGGCCGTCTACGCGCGGCTCGCCGAGCAGGGCATCGGCCGGGCGGACGTCCGGGAGAGCGTGCGCCAGCAGCTGGTGCGCCAGGAGATCGCCGCCGCCGAAGGGACGGCGGACCCGCTGGACGAGGCTGCCCTGCGGGCCCGGTACCAGGAGGTCCGCGAGGAGCTGGGCCAGATCGAGTTCGGCTACGTCACCGTGCCGGACCAGGCCACCGCCACCGCCGTCATCGCGGAGCTGACCGCCGACCCGGCCCGCTACGCCGCGGTGGCCGCGCGGTTCGCCGGCCCGTACACGCTGCCGGAGCTCGGACGCCGGGCCGCCGACGAGCTGCCGCCCGCGCTGAGCGCGCCGCTGGTCACCGCCGAACCGGGGACGGCGGTCGCGGTCCCGGTGCCCGAGACGGGCGGGGTCGTCGTCGCCTTCCGCGCCGGCACCGTCTACCCGTCCTTCGAGGAGCTGCGGCCGCAACTGGTCGAGGAGGCCGGCGAGCAGGCGGAGGCCTCGGTCCGGCCGCTGCTCGACGAGGTGCGGGCCGACCTCGACATCGCGGTCAACCCCCGCTACGGGACCTACGAGGAGGGTCGGCTGCTGCCCGCCCAGAGCGGGGTGGTCGACCTCCTCGACGATGCGCCGGCGGCTGCTTCGGCAGACTGAGCCGGTGCCCGTCGCGCTCGCCGTCCCCGTCAGCCCCCGCCTGCCCGGCCTGCTGAGCCCCGCCGGGTGGCGGGCGGTCTCCTCGGGGCGCCCGCTGGCTGCCCTGCCCGGGGCAGCCGGCACCGCTGCGGTGCTGCGCGCCGACGGGCTGGCCGTCGCCGAGGTGCCCGACCTCGCCGCCGCCGGCGCCCTGGCCGGCGACGTCGTCCTGCTGGTCCCCGCCGGGGAACCGGTCCCCGGTGCGGAGCTCGTCGCCGCAGCCCCGGAGCCCGCCGGGGTGCGGCTGCTGGACGTCGTCGCGGTCATGGACCGGCTGCGCTCGCCCGGCGGGTGCCCGTGGGACGCCGAGCAGACGCACGCGTCGCTGCGCGGGTACCTGCTCGAGGAGGCGCACGAGGCCTACGACGCGATCGTCGACGACGACCCGGCCGCCATGCGCGAGGAGCTCGGCGACGTGCTGCTGCAGGTGGTCTTCCACGCCCGCGTCGCCGCCGAGGCGGGGGAGCAGCGGCGCTTCGACGTCGACGACGTCGCCGGTGACCTGGTCGACAAGCTGGTCCGCCGGCACCCGCACGTGTTCGGCGACGCCGGGCCGCGCGATGTCGCCCAGGTGGAGGCCGGCTGGGAGGAGATCAAGAAGGCCGAGAAGCAGCGCCGCTCGCCCACCGAGGGCGTCTCCCGCTCGCAGCCCGCGGCGTCGTGGGGCGCGGCCCTGGTGCGCCGGGCCGGTCGGGCGGGGCTCCCCACGCCCGAGCCGGCCGAGCTGGCCGACGCGAGCCCGGAGGCGCTCGGCGAGCGGCTGCTGGCCGTCGTCGCCGCCGCCGAGGCGCGCGGGTGGGACGTGGAGGACGCGCTGCGGGAGGCGGTGCGCCGCTACGCCGGCGAGCTCGACGCCGCCGCGACCCGACCCGACCGGGGGACGTCGACCTGACGGGCGGTGCGTCGGCTCGCTAGCGTGGAGGACCACCGACGGCGCGTGATGCGCCGGGCCGGGAAGCGAGCAGCGACGACGCGCCACCGGCCCGGGGACCACCGCCTGCCGCCGACGAGGATCCGGCGGCCGTACCCGACCGGAGAGGAGCCGCTCCGCTGTCCGCCGTGCTCTCCGCCCCTGCCGATGACCCGGTCGGCCCCGACGAGGCCGTCGAGGGCGTGTCCGGCCTGATCCCGTCCGAGACCTGGCAGGTGCTCCTCGTCTGCGCCGGCGCCGCCCTGGCGGCCTGGCTGCTCGGCGTCCTCATCGGCGTCGTGGTCCGGCGGGTGGGCCGTGGCTCGCCCGTGACCGCCGACCTCTCCCGGCGGGGCCGCACCCCGCTGCGCGCGCTGCTGGTGCTGGTGGCGCTGACCGTCGTGCTCGAGGCGGCCGACGACCTGGGGGACTGGGCGGAGGTCGTCGTCCACGTACTGGCCCTGAGCGTGATCGCGACCATCGGCTGGCTGGTCGCCGTGGCGGTCTTCGTCGCCGCCGATGCCTGGCTCGCCCGGTACGACGTCGACGTCGCGGACAACCGGCACGCCCGGCGGGTGCGCACGCAGATCTCGCTGCTGCGCCGGCTGGCCGTCGTCGTCGTCGCCGTGCTCACGGTCGCGGGGATGCTCCTGACCTTCCCCGGCGCCCGCGCCGCCGGCGCCAGCATCCTGGCCAGCGCCGGCGTGATCTCGATCGTCGCCGGCCTGGCCGCCCAGACCTCGCTGGCCAACGTCTTCGCGGGCCTGCAGCTGGCCTTCACCGACGCGATCCGCGTCGACGACGTGGTCGTCGTGGAGGAGGAGTGGGGCCGCATCGAGGAGATCACCCTCACCTACGTGGTCGTGCACGTCTGGGACGACCGGCGGCTGGTGCTGCCCTCGACCTACTTCACGACCACGCCGTTCCAGAACTGGACCCGCAAGGAGTCCGCCGTCCTCGGCGCCGTCGAGCTCGACGTGGACTGGACGACGCCGTTCGACCGGATGCGCGAGGAGCTCGACCGGCTGGTCACCGGGAACGAGAACTGGGACCAGCGGGTCAAGGTCCTGCAGGTGACCGACGCCGTCGGCGCTCTCGTACGGGTCCGCGTGCTGGTCAGCGCGCAGGATGCGGGGACCCTGTTCGACCTGCGCTGCGCCGTCCGGGAGGGGCTCGTCGGCTGGCTGCAGCGGGAGGCCCCGCACGCCCTGCCGCGCGTCCGGAACGAGGGCGCCGCCGGGTACGAGACCGCCGGGCGGCGCGGACCGCGGCCGGCTCCCGACCCCCGCACCGCACCCCGGCCGGCGCGCCCGTCCGGCCGCGGGCCCGCGACCAGCGAGGGGCTCTTCACCGGGAGCCTGGAGGCCCGCAAGCGCTCCCAGGCCTTCAGCGGGCCGAGCGAGGAGGACCAGGCCGAGCGCGCCCGCCACGACCGGACGGCCGGGGACGAGGGGACCGCGGAGCAGGAGCGGGGCCCGTCGGCGCCCTGATCCGGCGGGGCGCGGCCGGGGGAGGCCTCGCCGACAGTTCCGGCTGGTTAGGCTGCCCCCGTGCCGA
Source organism: Blastococcus sp. SYSU DS1021 (assembly GCF_054050995.1). NCBI lineage: Bacteria > Bacillati > Actinomycetota > Actinomycetes > Geodermatophilales > Geodermatophilaceae > Blastococcus > Blastococcus sp. SYSU DS1021. Next base: position 14,639 of record NZ_JBJHAL010000025.1, read on the forward strand.
GCATCGATGCCGTAGGCGCGCGGGAGATCCTCGACTCGCGCGGAAACCCCACCGTGGAGGTCGAGGTCGCCCTCGACGACGGGACGATCGCCCGGGCCGCCGTGCCCAGCGGAGCCTCCACGGGCGCCTTCGAGGCGGTCGAGCTGCGGGACGGGGGTGAGCGCTACGGCGGCAAGGGAGTGACCAGGGCCGTCGACGGCGTCCTCGACGTCATCGGCCCCGAGCTCGTCGGCTACGAGGCCAGCGAGCAGCGGCTGATCGACCAGCGCCTGCTCGACCTCGACGGGACGCCGGACAAGTCCCGCCTGGGGGCCAACGCCATCCTCGGCGTCAGCCTCGCCGTCGCGCGGGCCGCCGCGGACTCCACCGGCCTCCCGCTGTTCCGCTACGTCGGCGGCCCGTCGGCGCACCTGCTGCCCGTGCCGATGATGAACATCCTCAACGGCGGCGCCCACGCCGACAGCAACGTCGACGTGCAGGAGTTCATGATCGCCCCCGTCGGGGCGGCCACGTTCGCCGAGGCGCTGGCGATGGGCACGGAGACCTACCACGCGCTGAAGGCGGTGCTCAAGGGCCGCGGCCTGGCCACCGGCCTGGGCGACGAGGGCGGCTTCGCGCCCGACCTGCCGAGCAACCGGGACGCCCTGGACCTCATCGCCGAGGCGGTGGAGAAGGCCGGCTACAGCCTCGGCACCGACATCGCCTTCGCGCTCGACGTCGCCGCCACCGAGTTCCACACCGACGGCGGCTACGACTTCGAGGGCCAGTCCCGGTCGGCGGAGTACCTGGTCGACTACTACCGCGGCCTGGTCGACGCCTACCCGATCGTCTCCATCGAGGACCCGCTCGACGAGGAGGACTGGGACGGCTGGATCGCCATGACCGCCGCCCTGGGTGACCGGGTGCAGATCGTCGGCGACGACCTGTTCGTCACCAACCCGGCGCGCCTGGCCGACGGCATCGCGCGCAAGGCCGCCAACGCGCTGCTGGTCAAGGTCAACCAGATCGGCACGCTCACCGAGACCCTGGACGCGGTGAACCTGGCCCACCGCAACGGCTACCGCTGCATGATGAGCCACCGCTCGGGCGAGACGGAGGACACCACGATCGCCGACCTCGCCGTCGCCACCGACTGCGGGCAGATCAAGACCGGTGCGCCGGCCCGCAGCGAGCGGGTGGCCAAGTACAACCAGCTGCTGCGCATCGAGGAGGAGCTCGACGACGCCGCCCGCTACGCCGGCGCCGCCGCCTTCCCGCGGCTGAACGGCTGAGCGGAGGCCGATGAGCAGCGTGCGCGGCCGGCGGGGCGGAGGCGAGACACGGCGCGCGACCGGCCGGGTGCCGCGGGTGCACCACTCGCGGCCGGTCCGTACCGGGCTGCGCTCGGGGGCGTCCAGCCGGCCGGCGCAGCGGCGTCCGAACCGTCGCCCGGAGCGCCGACCGACCGCCTCGGTCGCGCCCCGTCGCCGCCCGCTGTTCACCGGCCGCGCCGTCGTGCTGGTCGGCCTGGTCCTGCTGCTCGCGCTCACCCTCGCCGGGCCGATCCGGCAGTACCTGGCCGGCCAGGCCGAGCTCGCCCGGCTGGCCGCGGAGGGCCGGCAGCTCGACGCGCGGGTCGGCGAGCTGCAGGGCGAGCTGGCGCGGCAGGCCAACCCCGCCTACGCCCAGCGGCAGGCGCGGGAGCGGCTCTCCTACGTCCTCCCCGGCGACCGGCTGGTGCTCGTCGTCGACGGGGACGCCGTCGAGGGTGACGCCGGGACGCTGGCGGCCGCCGCGGACCCGGGGCCGCTGCCCTGGTACGAGGGGCTGATGCGGTCGGTGGCCGAGGCCGACGGCGGCGTGGTCGACCAGCCGGACCACGAGGAGGTGGCGGAGTGATGGAGGACCCCGCTACCCCCCCGGCCTCGCACGCTCGGCCCGGGCCCCTGCAGCGGGGCCGTTCCAGCCCCGTCAGCGAGGAGGACCGCGAGGTCGTCGCCCGGCAGCTCGGCCGCCCGCCCCGTGCGCTGGCGGGTGTCGCGCACCGGTGCCCCTGCGGCCAGCCGGACGTGGTCGAGACCTCGCCGCGGCTGGAGGACGGCACGCCGTTCCCGACGCTCTACTACCTCACCTGCCCGCGGGCCTCGGCCGCCGCGAGCCGGCTGGAGTCGACCGGCCGGATGCGGGAGTGGCAGGCGGAGCTGGCCACCGATCCCGAGCTCGCCGCCGGCTACCGGGCCGCGCACGAGGCCTACCTCGCCGAGCGCGACGCGAAGGACGTGCTGCCCACCCGCGCCACCGCCGGTGGCATGCCCGACCGGGTCAAGTGCCTGCACGCGCTGGCCGGCCACGCGCTGGCCGCCGGCCCCGGCGTCAACCCGATCGGTGACCGCGCGGTCGCCGAGATGGGGGAGTGGTGGGCGAAGGGCCCCTGCGCCCGGCCGGAGGGCGACGCATGACGCGGGTCGCGGCGATCGACTGCGGCACCAACTCCATCCGCCTGCTCGTGGCTGACGTGCCGGCGCAGGGCGGGCACACCGACCTGCTGCGGCGGATGGAGGTGGTGCGCCTCGGCCAGGGCGTGGACGCGACCGGCCGGCTGGCGCCGGAGGCGATCGAGCGCACCCGCGTGGTGCTCGCCGAGTACGCGGCGGCGGCCCGGGACCTGGGCGCCACCGACGTCCGGATGGTCGCCACCAGCGCCACCCGCGACGCGGCGAACCGCGCCGACTTCGAGGACATGGTGCGGGCCACCCTGGGGCGCACACCCGACGTGGTGACCGGCCGGGAGGAGGCCGAGCTCTCCTTCCTCGGCGCCACCGGCTCGCTCGCCGCCGCGGCCGCCGCGCACGGGCTGGCACCCGCACCGGCTCCCTGGCTCGTCGTCGACATCGGCGGCGGCTCCACCGAGTTCGTGCTCGGGGACGCCGACGGCGTGACCGCGGCCCGCTCGGTCGACATCGGCTGCGTGCGGCTGACCGAGCGGCACCTGCACGACGACCCGCCCACCCCGGAGCAGATCGCGCGGACCGAGCGCGACGTAAGCGCCGCGCTGGTCCAGGTCGGCGCCGAGGTGCCGGTCTCCCGCGCGGCGAGCCTGGTCGGGCTGGCCGGCTCCGTCACCACCGTGGCGGCCCTCGCACTGGGCCTGCCCACCTACGACTCCGCGGCGATCCACGGCTCGCGCATCCCGGTGGCCGACGTCCGCCGGGTCGCCGCCGACCTGCTGGGGGCCACCCGGGCGCGCCGCGCCGCCGAGCCGGTGATGCACCCGGGCCGGGTCGATGTGATCGGCGCCGGCGCGCTCATCCTGCGGGTGCTCATGGAGGAGTTCGGCCTGGCCGAGGTGACCGTCAGCGAGCACGACATCCTCGACGGCATCGCCCTGCGCCTCGCCCGCGACCGGCCCCGTCCAGAGGCTCGCCGCGAGCGTGCGAGCGGGGAGTAGGACGGGGTCCTTCTCCTATGCCTGTAGACGCCGGCGGCTTCCCCGTCACCCGCACCCCCGCCGGGGTGGCGCGCAGTGCCCGTGGTGCGCGTGAGCTGCCGGTCCTCGACGCGCGCATCTCCGGCTGCTACGCCTGCCCGCGGCTGGTGGCGTGGCGCGAGGAGGTCGCCCGGGTCAAGCGGGCGTCCTTCCGCGACCAGGACTACTGGGGCCGTCCGGTGCCGGGCCTGGGACCCGCCGATGCGCGGATCGCCGTCGTCGGCCTCGCGCCGGCCGCGCACGGCGGGAACCGCACCGGCCGGGTCTTCACCGGCGACCGCAGCGGTGACTGGATCTTCGCCGCGCTGTGGCGGGCCGGCCTGGCCAACCAGCCGACGTCGACGCACGCCGGCGACGGGCTGGAGCTCACCGACGTGCGGGTGGCCGCCGCGGTGCGCTGCGCCCCGCCGGCCAACGCGCCCACCCCTGAGGAGCGGGACACCTGCTCGCCGTGGCTGGCCCGCGAGCTGGAGCTGCTGCCCCGGCTGCGGGTGGTCGTCGTCCTCGGCGGCTTCGGCTGGACTGCGCTGTGGCCGGTGCTCGCCGCCGCCGGGTACGCGCTGCCACGCCCGCGGCCGGCGTTCGGGCACGGGGTCGAGGTGGAGCTGACCGGGCCGCGCGGCCCGCTGACCCTGCTGGGCAGCTACCACGTCAGCCAGCAGAACACCTTCACCGGCAGGCTCACCGAGCCGATGCTGGACGCTGTCCTCGCCCGGGCGACCGAGCTGGCCGCCGGCTGACCGGCGGCGGTCCCGCGCGGCCGGGCCCGGTCCGGCTAGCGTGCGCACCGCGCCCCCGTAGCCCAATCGGCAGAGGCAGGCCCCTTAAAAGGGTCCCAGTGTCGGTTCGAACCCGACCGGGGGCACGATCGGTGCGGGGCCTACGAGGTCCGGGCCGCGATCGCCCGGCCCATGCGGGCCAGCGCCTCGCTCAGCACGGCGGGCGAGGTGGCGATGTTGATGCGCACGTGCCCGGCGCCCCCGGTGCCGAAGACGTGGCCGGAGCTCAGGGCCACCCGTGCGTGGTCCAGGAAGAACCGTGCCGGCCCGTCGAGGTCGCTCACCACGGCGCGGCCGCCGCTGGGGGCCTCGGGCGGGAGGTCCAGCGGACGGCAGTCCAGCCAGGCCAGGTAGGTGCCCTCCGGTGCGCGCAGCGTCGTCGTCGGCAGGTGCTCGGCCACCAGCTGCTGCAGCAGCCGCCGGTTCTCGTCGAGGGCCGCGAGCACCGCATCCAGCCAGCCGCCGGCCTCGCGGAAGGCCACGGTGTGCGCGATGACGCCGAGGTGGCTGGCCCCGTGGCCGACCTCCTCGGGGAGACGGGCCAGGTCCGCGGCCGCCTCCGGCCCGGCGACGACCACGGCCGCCTTGAGACCTGCGAGGTTCCACGCTTTCGACGCCGACACCAGCGCGAAGCCGTCGTCGACGACGCTGAGGTAGGGCACGAAGCGGGCGCCGGGGAGGACCAGCGGTGCGTGGATCTCGTCGGAGACGACGCGCACGCCGTGCCGCCGGGCGAGTGCGGCGACGGACTCGAGCTCGACGTGGGTGTGCACGGCGCCGGTGGGGTTGTGCGGGTTGCACAGCAGGAACGCCGGGTGGGCGCTGCGGGCGCCGGCTGCGGCGAAGGCGGCGTCCAGCGTCTCCGGGTCCAGGCGACCGCGTGCGTCCAACGGCGCTTCCACGACGGAGCGCCCGGCGTGCTCGACGAACGCGTAGAAGGGCGCGTACACCGGCGGGGTCACCACCACGACGTCGCCGGGACCGGTGACGAGGCGGAGCACCTCCACGATGCCCGTCATCACGTCCGGCACGACCGCCGTGCGGGCCGGATCGATGCCGGTCCAGCCCCACCGGTCGGCCGCGAAGGCGGCCACCGCCTCCGGGTACTCGTGTCCCGCGGGGTAGCCGGTGTCGCCCGCGTCGACCGCGCGGTGCAGCGCCTCGCGGACGGGGGGTGCGAGGGCGACGTCCATCTCGGCGACCCACAGCGGCAGCACATCCGCCGGGTGGGTGCGCCACTTGACGCTCGTCCGCCGGCGTAGGTCGTCCAGGGGAACCTGCAGGAACGGGTTGGCCGGCCGCGCCCCGGCCTCCGGGCCCGGGGCGGCCGGCGAAGGACCGGAAGGCAGGGCGGTCATGGATGTGCTCCGATCGGGTGCGGTCGCCAGGGCGGGGGGTGGCGAGGACAGCATCGGGCACCCCGCGCCGAGCCCGCCCGGTGAGCGCCGCGCCGCTGGTGGCGTGCCGGACGAGGGAGGGGCTGCGGCCGGTTTCCGACCCGCACCCGCGAGGGTGATCCGGATCTGCGGCAGCTGTGGAACGCTGTGGGCGTGTCGGGCGTTGACCTGACCGAGTGGAGTGCGTGATCAGTCTCCACGACCGACGAGTCACCTCGAGGAGATGACGATGGCCAGTAGGAACCCGGCGTTCAGCCGTGGGTTCGGCAACGCGGGCCCCGGCCAGCAGTACGCCGGTTGGGGCAACCAGCCCCAGTACGGCGCCCCCCAGTACGGGGCCCCGCAGTACGGCGCCCCGGCGCCGCAGCAGGACCAGTACGCCGCGCCGTCCCCGTACGGGACGACCGAGGACACCCGCTACATGACGATGGACGACGTCGTCACCAAGACGGGTCTCTCGTTCCTGGTGACCGTCACCGCCGCGGCGCTCACCTGGGCGATGCCCGGCACCGCCGCCATGGGGCTCGCCCTCCCTGCGGTGCTCGTCGCGCTGGTGCTCGGCCTGGTGATCGCCTTCAAGCAGATCGCCAGCCCGGTCGCGACGCTCTCCTACGGCGCGCTGTACGGCGTCGCGCTGGGTGCGATCAGCGAGGTGTTCAGCCTCCAGTTCGGCTCGGGCATCGTCATGCAGGCGCTGATCGGCACCTTCGGCGTCTTCGCCGGCATGCTGGTCATCTACAAGACCGGCGCCATCCGGGTCACCCCCAAGCTGACCCGCTGGATCGTCGGTGCGCTCATCGGCGTGCTGGTGCTCGTCGTGGTCAACCTGGTCGCCAGCTTCTTCGTCCCTGGTGGGCTGGGGCTGCGTGACGGCGGCCCGCTGGCCATCGTCTTCAGCCTCGTCGTGATCGGCGTCGCGGCGTTCACGCTGCTGCTCGACTTCGACATGGCCGACGAGGCGATCCGCCGCGGCGCCCCGGCCAAGTTCGCCTGGTACATCGCCTTCGGCCTGCTCGTCACGGTCATCTGGCTGTACCTGGAGATCCTGCGGCTGCTCTCCTACTTCCAGGACGAGTGAGCCTCCGCACCACATGACAGTGGCCCGGTCCCCGCGAGGGGGCCGGGCCACTGTCATGTCCGGGGGCTACCTCAGGAGAGGCGCTCCAGCACCATCGCCATGCCCATGCCGCCACCGACGCACATGGTCTCCAGGCCGAACGTCTTGTCCTTGGTCTGGAGACCGTTGATCAGCGTGCCGGTGATGCGGGCGCCGGTGCTGCCGAAGGGGTGGCCGACGGCGATGGCGCCACCGTGCACGTTCAGCTTCTCGATCGGGATGTTCAGGTCGCGGTAGCTGGGGATGACCTGCGCGGCGAACGCCTCGTTGATCTCGACCAGGTCGATGTCGTCGATCGTCATGCCGGCCCGCTGGAGCGCGAGCTTCGACGCGTCGACCGGCCCGTAGCCCATGATCTCCGGCGAGAGCCCGGTGACCGCGGTGGAGACCACGCGGGCGAGCGGGGTCAGGCCGAGCTCGCGGGCCTTGGTGTCGCTCATGACCACCACGGCCGAGGCGCCGTCGTTGAGCGGGCAGGCGTTGCCGGCGGTGACCCGGCCGTCGGGGCGGAAGACCGGCTTGAGGCCGGAGATCCCCTCGAGCGTGGTGCCCGGCCGCGGGCCGTCGTCCTTGGTGACGACGGTGCCGTCGGGGAGCGTGATCGGGACGATCTCCCGCTCCCAGAAGCCGTTGTTGATCGACTCCTCGGCGAGGTTCTGGCTGCGGACGGCGAACTCGTCCATCTCCTGGCGGGTGACGCCCTTGAGCAGCGCCAGGTTCTCCGCCGTCTGCCCCATGGCGATGTAGACGTCGGGGACGTCGCCGTTCTCCCGCGGGTCGGTCCAGGAGTCGGCGCCGCTCTCGGCCACCTTGGCCACCCGGGCCTGGGCGTCGGCGAACACCGGGTTCTGCGTGTCGGGCAGCGAGTCGCTGTTGCCCTTCACGAACCGCGAGACGGTCTCCACGCCGGCGGAGATGAAGACGTCGCCCTCACCGGCCTTGATGGCGTGCATGGCCATGCGGGTCGTCTGCAGGGACGACGAGCAGTAACGGGTGATCGTCGTGCCGGGCAGGTGGTCCATGCCCAGCAGCACGCTGACGACGCGGCCCATGTTGTAGCCCTGCTCCCCACCGGGGAGGCCGCAGCCCAGCATGAGGTCGTCGATGTCGCGCGGGTCGAGGGCGGGCACCTTGTCGAGCGCGGCCCGGATGACCGCGGCGGCGAGGTCGTCGGGCCGCATGTCCTTGAGCGACCCCTTGAACGCGCGGCCGATGGGGGAACGCGCGGTCGAGACGATGACTGCTTCGGGCATGGTTCCTCCACGATGAGGGGGTCCGGACGCGGCGCGCCGGACGTCGGTCACCTCGGAAACTACCCCGGCCCGGCCGCCTGGGGAGGGGCCCCAGGTCAGGAGGACGCCGGTGTGGCCGGGGTCACCTCGTCCGCCCGGCGAGCGGGTCGTTCTCGGCGTGCTCGGCCTGCTCCGGGGTCGGCACCCCCGTCGGCCGGCGGCGGCGCAGCAGCGCCCACGGGCCGCGGGGACCGGTCTCCGAGCCGGCCACCTCTGCGGCCTGGACCTCGGTCCCGGGACGGTTCACCGCCCGGGCCGCGGCGCGGGCGACCGGCTTGACCGTCTGGCGGCGCAGCGAGCGCAGTCCACGGTCGGCGCGCGCCGGCCACACGCCGAGAGCGTCGGCGACCGAGGGCAGCAGCACCGCCGCCGCCGCCGCGTAGCCGGCCGCGCTCGGGTGGAACTCGTCGATGCTGAACATGCTGGAGTCCGACGCGAACGCCGGGCCCAGCAGCGAACCGAGGGAGACGGTGCGGCCTCCGGCCTCGACGACGGCGATGGTCTGCGTCGCGGCCATCTGCCGGCTCCAGCGCCGGGCCAGCGTGCGCAGCGGCTGCGCGATCGGCCGGATGGTCCCCAGGTCGGGGCAGGTGCCGACGACGACCTCGCAGCCGGCCGCGGTGAGCCGCCGGACGGCGTCGGTGAGGTGGCCGACCGAGACCGACGTGGGGGTGCGGGCGGTGACGTCGTTGGCGCCGATCATGATGACCGCGACCGCGGGGCGCTCGGCCAGCGCGCGGTCGACCTGCACCTCGAGGTCGGCGGCGCGGGCGCCGGACTTGGCCAGCCGCACCAGCCGCACGGGGCGCTCGGCGAGCTCGGCCAGCCCCGCGGCGACGAGCACGCCGGGGGTCTCGGCGGCGCGGTGCACGCCCAGCCCGACGGCGCTGGAGTCGCCCAGCACCGCGAGCACGATCGGCTCGCCGCCGCCCCGCCCGTAGATGCCGTCGCCCGACGGGGGGTCCTCCTTGTACGTGCGGGCCTCGACCCTGCGGCGGGCCGCCCGCGCCTCCTCGCGGAGGAGGGCGACCAGGGCAGCTCCGGCCAGCCCGACCCCACCGCCGCCGTAGGCGGCACCGGTGGCCAGTCGTCGGGCCGTCGCGGTACGCGTCATGGTCCCTCCCTCCCTGGTCGGTGCCGACGTCATCGGGGCACCACCGACGTTATCGGCCCCCTACGGTGCAACCTGTGCCCCCATCCCTCCCTGGTATGAGCTCCTCCACCCCGACCGACGAGCGGACGCGGCAGATCGTTCGCGTCCTGGTCGAGGCGTTCGGTGACCTCATGGACGCCGATGCGGACGCCTTCCGCACCAAGTTCCGCAAGATGGCGGCCGATCCGTTCGCCTTCTACCGGGGCAGCGCCCCACTGTTCTACGCGGACATGGCGACGTCCGAGGATCGCTGGTGCGACGAGCGGACGTCCCGGGTGTGGATCCACGGTGACCTGCACGCGGAGAACTTCGGCACGTACATGGACGCCAACGGCCGGATCGTCTTCGACGTCAACGACTTCGACGAGGCGTACGTCGGGCACGTCAGCTGGGACCTGCGCCGCTTCGCCGCCAGCTTCGCGCTCATGGCCTGGCGCAAGGCGTTCTCCGACGAGGTGATCAGCGAGCTGCTCGCCGTCTACCTGCGCGCGTGGCTCGACCAGGTGGCCGCCTTCACCCGGTCGGACGCCGACCGCGAGTTCGCCCTGGTGGCCGGCAACACCCACGGCGCCGTGCACGAGCTGATCCGCCGCACGGCCACCCGCACCCGGCTGGGCCTGCTGCAGCGGATGACCGTGGTCGAGGGCGACGAGCGCCGCTTCGCGGACTCGCCGCGCAACCGCCGGCTGGACGACGCCGAGTACCAGGAGGTGCTCGCGGCGCTGGAGCGGTACAAGGCGACGCTGCCGCCCCGGCCCTGGCGGCGCGAGGTCGCCTACGACGTCAAGGACCTCATCGGCACCGGTGGCTTCGGCATCGGCAGCGCGGGGCTGCCGGCCTACAACGTGCTGCTGGAGGGCTACGACCAGGCGCTGGAGAACGACGTCGTGCTCTCGGTCAAGCAGGGCAACGTGCCCGCCCCCGGGCGGGTCGTCGACGACCCGCGCGTCCGCGGGTACTTCGAGCACGAGGGCCACCGGACGGCGCTGAGCCGGCGCGCGCTGCAGTCGCACGCCTCCCAGTTCCTGGGCTACACCGACATCCGCGGCACGGGCTTCGTCGTCGCGGAGCTGTCGCCCTACGAGCTCGACCTCGAGTGGGAGGACCTCACCGAGCCCGCCGACATCCGCCCGGTCCTGGAGCAGCTCGGGCAGGCGACGGCGAAGCTGCACTGCGTGGGCGACGCCGACAGCGACCACACCCTCGTGCCGTTCCAGACCGAGGAGGCGATCACCGCGATGCTCGGCGACCGGCGGGAGGAGTTCGTCGCCGACCTGGTCGCCTTCGCGCACGACTACGCGCACCGCACGCAGGAGGACCACCGGCTCTTCGTCAACGCCTTCCGGGCGGGGCAGATCCCGGGGATCAGCTCCAGCAGCTGACGCGCCTGGCCCGCCGGTGCCGAGATCCCGTGATCTCGACGGGGAGGTCGGGCGTCAGCGGGGGCGGCGGCCGCGGCGGGTGCGCAGGTAGTCGGCGACGACGTACTCGCCGAGCCGCTCGCTGTCGGGGGTGAACACCCGCCCGCCGGCCCGCTGGGTGAGGTCGTGCACGAAGTGGACCAGCCCGGGATCGGGGTCGAGGGCGAAGACGTTCACCGTGGCGCCGGAGCGGGCGACCCGCTCCACCTCGGCCACCGTGCGGGCGATCGTCTCGGGCATCGGCGGCCAGCAGAAGTACGGGGTCCCGTCGTCCTCCAGGTGGGCGGTCGGCTCCCCGTCGGTGACCACCAGCACCACCGGCTCGGCGTCGCGGTGCCGGGCGAGGAACCGGCGGGCCAGCATCAGGCCGTGCTGCAGGTTGGTGCCCTGCAGGGTGTCCACGCTCAGCTCGGCGAGCGTCTCCGGGCGCAGCACCTGGGCCGTGGAGGAGAAGCCGATGATCTCGATGGCGTCCTGCGGGAACCGCGTCGTCACCAGCGAGTGCAGCGCCATCGCCGTCGACTTCGCCGCGCCCCACGTGCCGCGCAGCGCCATCGAGTAGGAGAGGTCGACCAGCAGGGCGACGGCGGCGCCGGTGCGCCGCTCGGTCTCCACCACCTCGAAGTCCTCGACGGCGATGCGGACCCGCCGCTGCCCCTCCCGGCGCGGCTCGCCCGCCGTCCGCAGCACCGCGTTGCGGACGGTGCGGACGACGTCCAGCGGCTGCTCGTCGCCGAACCGCCACTCCCGTGAGCCACCGGTCAGCTCCCCGGCCGCGCCGGCGTCGGCGACGTCGTGCTCGCCGCGACCGGTGGCGTCCAGCTGCGCGAACACCCGGCGCAGCGCGGTGGCTCCGAGTCGGCGGACCGCCTTGGGCGAGAGCTCCAGCCGCCCCTCGCTGCGGTTGAGGTAGCCCTGCCGCTCGAGCTCGCGTTCCAGCTGCCGGAGCGTGGCGAGGTCGTCGGCGGCCGAGCGGCCCAGCGCGCGCTCGAGCAGCTCCTCGTCGACGTCGGCGAGGGACGCCCCGGCGTAGCCCTGCGACAGCTGGTTGGACAGCGCCTCCAGGTCGGCGAGCTCGGCGACGGCGGTGGTGGCGTCGCCCATGCCCAGCGCCTGCTCGCCGTCGGGCACCTGGCCGCGCTGCCCCCAGGGCAGGTCGGGGCGGGCCTGGCGGAGCGCGTCGGAGAGGTGGGCCATCTCGCTGGCCAGCCCCATGTCCTCCATCGTCTGGGCCATCAGCTCGGCCAGCTCGGCCCGCTGCTCGGGGGAGAGGCCGGCCATCATCCGCTGCTGCGCCGCCGCCCGGCGGGCCAGCGAGTCGATCAGCTCCTCGACGGATTCCGGGTCGTCCGGGAAGAACTGGCCGTGCCGGTCCATGAAGTCGGCGAACTGCTGGTCGGTGTCCTCGCCGCGGTTGTGCGCGTCGACCAGCCGGGAGAGGTCGGCGACCATGTCCTTGACCGCCTGCATGTCGCCCTCGGAGGCGTTCTCCAGCGCCTGCTTCATCGACGCGAAGGAGCTGTCGAGCACCTCCCGGCGCAGCAGGTCCTGGATCTGCTCGTAGGCCTCCCGGCCCTCCGCCGAGCGCCACGACCAGTCCTTGAGCGCGCGGACGGCGCCCGCGGTGTCCTCGGGCAGCGCGTCCAGCTCGGCCTCGGCGAGCCGTGCGGCGTCGTCCGGATCGGGGAACAGCTCCCGACGCTCGGCCTGCACGGCGCGGTCGAGCAGCTCGCGCACCTCCTGCAGGGTGCCGTCCATCCGCCCGGCGGTGCGTGCCGAGCGCAGTCGGTCGCGCACCTGCCGGCGCAGTTCGTCCAGGCCGCGCCGGCCCTGCGTGCCGCGGCGCAGCAGCTCGCGCAACGCCTCCCGGACGCCGCTGCCGTCGAGCACCGAGTCGCCGATCTCGTCCACGGCGTCGCCGAGGTCGTACGGCGGGGCCAGCGGGTCGGGGCCGCCCCGCCAGGCGCCGTACCGGTAGCCGCGCGGGCGGCGCGTGGTCACCTCAGGCTCCGTAGACCGTGCGGCCGCCGTCGGTGTCCTTCGCCAGCCGCCGGGTGAGGTGCAGGCCCTCCAGGGCGAACTCCACGGCGGCCGCGGCCTGCTCGGCGGACTGGTCGCCCTCGGGCACCCCGAGCCGGCCGAGCAGCTCGGCGAGCTTCGGGACGGTGCCCAGCTGGCCCAGGAGGGCCGGGGCCGGGACGAGGTCGCCGGACTCGACGGTCTCCCCGCCGGTGAAGTGCTCCTGCAGGCCGGTGAGGTCCAGGCCCGCGCACCGCGCGCGGAACGTCTGCGCCGTGGCCTGGCGCAGCAGGTGCTCCAGGATCTCCAGCTCGCGGTCGTCGTCGGGGTCGGCACCGGCGTCGGCGAACTCGACCTTGCCGCGGCTGGCCGGGACGATGCTGGGCAGGTCGACCACCCGCGCGACCGGCCGGGTCTCGCCGGCGACCGCGGCCCGGCGGACGGCGGAGGCGGCGACGGTCTCCAGCCCGGCGATGGCGAACCGGGCGCTGACACCGGAGCGCTGGTCGACGTGGCTGGACTCGCGGACGAGCCGGGTGAACCGGGCGACGATCTCGACCAGGTGCGCCGGCACGACGGGCGCGTCGAGGGTGTCCTGCTCGCTCGGTGCCCCGAGCCCGCCGGTCTGCGCCTCCTGCTCCAGCAGGCGGATCTCGTCGGCGAGCTCGATGGGGTAGTGGGTGCGCACCTCGGCGCCGAACCGGTCCTTGAGCGGGGTGATGATCCGCCCGCGGTTCGTGTAGTCCTCCGGGTTCGCGCTCGCGACCAGCAGCAGGTCCAGCGGCAGCCGCACCCGGTAGCCGCGGATCTGGATGTCGCGCTCCTCCAGCACGTTGAGCAGCGCGACCTGGATGCGCTCGGCCAGGTCGGGCAGCTCGTTGACGCTGAAGATGCCGCGGTTGGTGCGCGGGACGAGGCCGTAGTGGACCGTCTCGGGGTCACCGAGCGTGCGGCCCTCGGCGACCTTGATCGGGTCGACGTCGCCGATCAGGTCGCCGACGCTGGTGTCCGGCGTGGCCAGCTTCTCGCCGAAGCGCTCGCTGCGGTGCAGCCAGCCGACGGGGGTGGCGTCACCGTGCTCGGCGATCTGCCGGTGCGCCCAGACGCTGATGGGGCGCAGCGGGTGCTCGTTCAGCTCGCTGCCGACCAGCACCGGGGTCCACTCGTCGAGCAGGCCGACGAGCGTGCGGATCAGGCGGGTCTTGCCCTGGCCGCGCTCGCCGAGCAGGACCAGGTCGTGGCCGGCGATCAGGGCCCGCTCAACCTCGGGCAGGACGGTCTCCTCGAAACCGACCATGCCGGGCAGGGTGGGCTCGCCGGCAGCCAGGCGGGCGAGCAGGTTGGCGCGGATCTCGGCCTTGACCGGACGGGAGGTGGCGCCGGTCGCGCGTAGTTCGCCGAGCGTCGTGGGTGCGGGGGAGGGGGTGGCCGGTGCGGTGGTGGCACCCGGGGTGTCCGTCACCCCCGCCACGGTACGACGGCCGCGCGCGTCCTGGTCGGTCGCGGACGACGGCCCCTGCCAGGATCGACGCATGGCAGGTTCCGGCGGTCCTCCCCTGGTCAGCGGTGCCGACGTCGCGGCGGCGGCGGAGCTCCTCGCCGGCGTCGTCCGACGCACCCCGCTGGAGCACTCCCGGGGGCTGGCCGACCGCGTCGGGGGCCCGGTCTGGCTCAAGTGCGAGAACCTCCAGCGCACCGGCTCGTTCAAGCTCCGCGGCGCCTACACCCGGATCGCGCGGCTGACCGACGAGGAGCGGGCCCGCGGCGTGGTCGCTGCCAGCGCCGGCAACCACGCCCAGGGGGTTGCCCTCGCCGCCCGGCTGCTCGGCGCCGAGGCGACGGTCTACATGCCCGGGAGCGCACCGCTGCCCAAGGTGGCGGCCACCGAGGCGTACGGCGCGCGCGTCGAGATGTTCGGCCAGTCGCTGGCCGAGCCGCTGCTGGCCGCGGCGGAGCACGCCGAGCGCACCGGCGCGGTGTTCATCCACCCCTTCGACCACCCGGACGTGATCGCGGGCCAGGGCACCGTCGGGCTGGAGGTGCTCGAGCAGTGCCCGGAGCTGGCGACGGTACTGGTCTGCGCCGGTGGCGGCGGGCTGGTCTCTGGTATCGCGGCTGCGGTGAAGGAACGCCGTCCCGACGTCCGGGTGGTGGCCGTGCAGGCCGAGGAGGCCGCCGCCTTCCCGGGCTCCTTGGCCGTCGGGCGGCCGGTCGCGCTGGAGTCGATGTCGACGATGGCCGACGGGATCGCGGTCCCGTGTCCCACCGACCTGACCTTCGCCCACGTGCGGGGGCTGGTCGACGAGGTGCGCACGGTCAGCGAGGAGGACCTCTCGCGGGCGCTGCTGTTCTGCCTGGAGCGGGCGAAGCTGGTCGTCGAGCCCGCGGGCGTGGCCGCGGTCGCCGCCGTCCTCGCCGATCCGCGGGCGTTCGAGCCCCCGCTGGTCGCCGTCGTCTCCGGCGGCAACATCGACCCCGTGCTGCTGCTGAAGGTCGTGCAGCACGGCATGGCCGCGGCCGGACGCTACCTCTCGCTGCGGCTGCGCGTCCCCGACCGGCCGGGGTCGCTGGCCGCCGTCCTCGCCGAGCTCGCCGCGGTGGGCGCCAACGTGCTGGAGGTCGAGCACGAGCGGACCTCGACGCGCCTGGGCATCGGCGAGGTGGAGGTCTTCGTCGTCGTCGAGACCCGCGGGCCCGCGCACGCCGGGGAGGTCATCGGGGCGCTGCGCGCGGCCGGGTACGCCGTCACGCCGGAATGACCGCGGCCGGACCGATGAGTTCCCCGGTTCCCGGCGGTCCTGGTTGCGGTCCCGCACCTGCGGGGCGGGACGGAGGAGCCGGCGGATGTACGCGACGGAGAAAAGCGGTGGGGAACTGTCGGTGGGCGGACCTAGCGTCCGCGCCATGACCCACGCGATCGTCGTCGAGGGGTTGGTCAAGCGCTTCGGTGCGACCACCGCGCTCGACGGAGTGGACCTGACCGTGGCCGAGGGCTCGGTGCTCGGGCTGCTCGGCCCGAACGGTGCGGGCAAGACGACGGTGGTGCGCATCCTCACCACGCTGCTGACCGCGGACGAGGGCCGGGCGGAGGTGGTCGGGCTCGACGTGGCCCGGGACGCCGACCGGGTGCGCGCGGCGATCGGGCTCACCGGCCAGTACGCCGCCGTCGACGAGTACCTCACCGGGTTCGAGAACCTGGAGATGGTGGGGCGGCTGTACCGGCTCGGCAAGGCCGAGTCGCGGAAGCGGGCCGGTGAGCTCCTGGAGCGCTTCGACCTGTCCGCCGCGGCCGGTCGGCCGGCGAAGACCTACTCGGGTGGCATGCGCCGGCGGCTGGACATCGCGGCCTCGTTGATCGCCCGCCCGCGCGTGCTCTTCCTCGACGAGCCGACGACGGGGCTGGACCCGCGCAGCCGGCTGGCCATGTGGGAGTTCATCGCCGACCTCGCCGGCGGTGGGACCACGATCCTGCTCACGACCCAGTACCTGGAGGAGGCCGACCGGCTGGCCGACCGGATGGTCGTCATCGACCGCGGCCGGGTGATCGCCCGCGGGACCGCCGACGAGCTCAAGGCCCAGGTGGGCGGGCAGCGGCTGGAGCTGACGGTCACCGACGCCGCCGTGCTGCCCGACGTCGTGGCGCGGCTGCGCCCGCTCGCCGTGGAGGATCCGGTGGTCGACGTGCCGGCCCGTCGGCTGTCGCTGCCGGTGAGCGGCGGCGCGGAGGTGCTCGCCGAGGCGCTGCGCCGGCTCGACGGCCGGATCCCGGAGATCTTCGACGTGGGGCTGCGCCGGCCCGACCTGGACGACGTCTTCCTGGCGCTGACCGGCCGCGCGGCCGAGGAGGTCGCCACCGACGACGGGACGACGGCCGAGCCGGTCGTCACCGGAGGTGCCCGATGAGCAGCATGGCCGCGACGCTGTCCGACAGCGTCGTCATCACCAAGCGGAACCTGATCAAGGTCAAGCGCGTGCCCGACCTGATCGTCTTCGCGACGTTGTCGCCGATCATGTTCGTGCTGCTGTTCCGGTACGTGTTCGGCGGAGCCATCCAGCTGCCCCCGGGGACCAGCTACGGCGAGTTCCTGCTGCCCGGCATCTTCGCCCAGACCATCGTGCTCGGGAGCACCACCACCGGAGCCAGCCTGGCCGAGGACCTGCAGAAGGGCCTGATCGACCGGTTCCGCTCGCTGCCGATGTCCCGCTCGGCGGTCCTGATCGGCCGCACTGTCGCCGACGCCGGGCTGAACATCATCTCGATCACGGTGATGGCGCTGACCGGCCTGGTGGTCGGCTGGCGGATCCACTCCTCGGTCGGGGAGGCGATCGCGGGGTTCCTGGTCCTGCTGCTGTTCGCCTACGCCGTCTCCTGGCTCATGGCGATGGTCGGGTTGCTCGTGCGGACCCCGGAGGTGGTCAACAACGCCAGCTTCATCGTCATCTTCCCGCTGACGTTCGTGGCCAACACGTTCGTCCCGCTGGAGTCCTTCCCGTCGGTGCTGCGCACCTTCGCCGAGTGGAACCCGGTGTCGGCGGTGGTCCAGTCTGCCCGGAACCTCTTCGGCAACACCTCGCCACTGGCGCCGACGCCGGACGCCTGGTCGCTGCAGAACCCGGTGCTCTACACGCTGATCTGGGTGGTGCTCATCCTGGCGATCTTCGTGCCGCTGTCGGTGCGCACCTACCGGCACGCCGCCGGCCGCTGAGACAGAGGCCTGCTGCCCCCGATCTGCACCTGTCCGGTCGCGCCGAGTGGGGCCCGGAGGGCCCCGCGCAGGCGCGACGAATCGGCTCAGCGCAGGTCGGGGACGGCAACTGGCCGCGGTGCGATCCGGAGGATCGCGATGTGCTGGCGGTGCGATCCGGAGGATCGCGATGTGCTGGCGGTGCGATCCGGAGGATCGCGATGTAATGGCGGTGATGAGCACTCCCGAGGCACTCGCCGCCGACAACCCCCTCGCCGCCCCGTCCGAGCTGCCGTTCCGGCTGCCACCGTTCGCCGACATCACCCTCGAGCACTGCCGGGAGGCGCTGCTCGCCGGGATGGTCGAGCAGCGCCGGGAGGTGGCGGCCATCGTCGGGTCGGACGAGCAGCCGACGTTCGAGAACACGGTCGTGGCGCTGGAGCGGTCCGGCGCGCTGCTCGACCGGGCCTGGTCGGTGTTCGGCAACCTCTCCTCCTCGGTGGCGACGCCGCGGCTGCGGGAGATCGAGCGCGAGATCGCCCCGCTCGCCGCGGCCCACGACGACGCCCTGCGGCTGGACCCGGCGCTGTTCGCCCGCATCGACGCCGTGCACGCCGCCCGGGACACCGCCGGCCTGGACGCCGAGTCGGTGCGGCTGGTGGAGCGGTACCACCTCGACTTCGTGCTCGCCGGCGCCCGGCTCGACGACGGCGGCCGGGCCCGGCTCGGCGAGCTGAACCAGGAGCTCTCAGAGCTCTCGACGACGTTCGGGCAGAACCTGCAGCTGGCCACGGAGGCAGCGGCGGTGCGGGTCGAGGATGCCCGGGAGCTCGACGGGCTGAGCGAGGAGGAGGTGGCGGCCGCGGCGCGCGCGGCCACCGACCGCGGGCTCGACGGCTACCTGCTCACCCTGGTGCTGCCCACCGGTCAGCCGGTGCTGGCCAAGCTCCGCGACCGAGGGCTGCGACGCCGGGTGTTCGAGGCGTCGGTGAGCCGGGCGTCGGCGGGGGAGCACGACAACCGACCGGTCGCCGAGCGCATCGCCCGGCTGCGGGCCGAGCGGGCGCGGCTGCTGGGCTTCGAGACCCACGCCGACCTGGTGCTCGCCGACTCGACCGCGCGGACCACCGCCGCGGTCGACGCGATGCTGCGCTCGATGGTGCCGGCGTCGGTGGCGAACGCCGAGGCCGAGGCCGAGGTGCTGCGCGAGCTGGCCACCCGCGACGGTGTCGAGCTCGCGGCCTGGGACTGGGCTTACTACAGCGAGCGGGTGCGGGCCGAGCGCTACGCGGTCGACACCACGGCGTTGCGGCCGTGGTTCGAGCTCGACCGGGTGCTGGTCGACGGCGTCTTCCGGGCCGCCGAGCTGCTCTACGGCCTCCGGTTCACCTCCCGGCCCGACCTCGTCGGCTACCACCCCGACGTCCGGGTCTGGGAGGTCACCGACGCCGACGGGACGGAGGTCGGGCTGTACCTGGGCGACTTCTTCGCCCGGGAGGGCAAGCGCGGCGGGGCGTGGATGAGCTCGTTCGTCCGCCAGTCCGGGCTGCTGGGGACCCGCCCGGTCGTCGTCAACAACCTCAACGTCACCCGCGCCCCGGACGGCCGGCCGACGCTGCTGACCCTGGACGAGGTGAACACGCTCTTCCACGAGTTCGGCCACGCGCTGCACGGGCTGAGCTCCTCGGTGACCTACCCGCGGTTCGCGGGCACCGCCGTGCCGCGGGACTTCGTGGAGTTCCCCAGCCAGGTCAACGAGATGTGGGCGCTCTGGCCCGAGGTCCTGGCGCACTACGCCCGGCACGTGGAGACCGACGAGCCGCTGCCGGCATCGGTGGTGGAGGCGATCGACGCCGCGCAGCTGTGGGGTGAGGGCTTCGGCACGCTGGAGTACCTGGCCGCCACCCTGCTGGACCAGGCCTGGCACCGCCTCACGCCCGACAGCGAGATCGGGGACCCGGTGGAGTTCGAGCGGGCGGCCCTCGCGGCTGCGGGCGTGGCCTCGGAGCTGGTGCTGCCGCGCTACCGGACGACGTACTTCCAGCACGTCTTCGCCGGCGGCTACTCGGCCGGTTACTACTCCTACATCTGGTCGGAGGTGCTCGACGCCGACACCGTGGAGTGGTTCAAGGAGAACGGCGGCCTGCGCCGGGAGAACGGGGACCTCTTCCGGGAACGGCTGCTCGCGGTGGGCGGTTCGGTGGACCCGCTGGCTGCCTTCCGCGCGGTCCGCGGCCGGGAGGCCGACCCCGCACCGCTGCTGCGCAGGCGCGGGCTGGCCCCGGTCGCCTGAGCGCACTGGGGGGGTGTTCCCTCGGCTCCGGGGGTCGTGCAGGACCCCCGGGGCGTGGGTTCGACTCCGACAGCGGCGCACGGGCGGGGGGCGTCCCGCGGGTGGCGCAGGGCCCGGGGCGCCGGCGCGGTGGGGGCCGTCGCTCAGAGCCAGGGCAGCGAGAGGACCAGGTCCAGGTCGTCCGGGGCGTCCCCGTCGCGTACCAGCCGGTTGGGCTGGCGGTGGCCGCACGCCGTGCAGCGGTGGACCACCTGCCAGCCCTTGCCCGACTTCTCCACCAGCCCGATCGGCTCCATCGGCTGCCGGCACTCGCTCGCCCGGTCACCCGGCAGGTCGTCGACGTGCAGCGACCACAGGCAGTACGGGCAGTGGTTGCGGTAGTGCCCGTCGGTGTTGGCCGGCACCGGCGTCGTGCAGTGCACGCACGGGAAACCGGTGTTCTCCGCCCGCCGGGAGCGAGCGCGAGGCGCTACCACGTCTTCCTCGCCCACCCCGTCAGGGGACGAACGGCTCGACCGCGACGACCTCGACGGTGATGTCCTTGCCGTTCGGCGTCTGGTAGGTCACCGAGGTGCCGGGCTCCGCGCCCATGATCGCCGAGCCGAGCGCCGACTCCGGGGAGTAGACGGTGAGGTCGGTGGTGCCGGCGATCTCGCGCGAGCCGAGCAGGAACTTCTCGGTCTCGTCGTCCCCGGCGAACTTGATCGTGATCACCGTGCCGAGGGCGGCGTTCGTGGCGGTCTTCGGGGCGTCACCGACCCGCGCCTTGCGGAGCAGGTCGGTGAGCTGGCGGATCCGGCCCTCCTGCTTGCCCTGCTCCTCCTTGGCAGCGTGGTAGCCGCCGTTCTCCTTGAGGTCGCCCTCCTCGCGGCGGGCGTTGATCTCGGCGGCCATGGCCGGGCGGTTCGCCACCAGCTGGTCGAGCTCGGCCTTCAGCCGGTCGTGGGCCTCCTGGGTGAGCCAGATGCCCTGGTCCTGCTCGTCAGTGGGGGTGGACACGGGGGAGAACTCCTGGGAAATCGGGTGCGTCGTCCTGGTGTGGGACGACCGTGGTCGATCCGGCCAAGCTAACACCGCGGCGCGGGCAGATGCACCGCTGCGCCGGGTCCCGGACGGATGCGGAACCGTAGCGCATCGTTGCGTGACCGACGACACGTTCCGCCCGGACGGGTGGCTGACCTGCGAGTCGTCGGCCACACCCGGGTGAGTGTCCGCCACTCCCGTCGCCCGGCGAGGGACACTGTGCCCGTGACCCAACCCGACCAGTTGCGCCTGCTCGCGGTGCACGCCCATCCGGACGACGAGTCGAGCAAGGGCGCCGCCACGATGGCGAAGTACGTCGCCGAGGGCGTTCGCGTGATGGTGGCCACCGCCACCGGCGGTGAACGCGGCTCGGTGCTCAACCCGGCGATGGACCGTCCCGAGGTGTGGGAGCGGCTCCCGCAGATCCGGGTGGAGGAGATGGCGCGGGCGCGCGAGATCCTCGGGATCGAGCAGGAGTTCCTCGGTTTCGTCGACTCGGGGCTGCCCGAGGGCGACCCGCTGCCGCCGTTGC
This sequence comes from Blastococcus sp. SYSU DS1021, assembly GCF_054050995.1. Classification (NCBI taxonomy): domain Bacteria; kingdom Bacillati; phylum Actinomycetota; class Actinomycetes; order Geodermatophilales; family Geodermatophilaceae; genus Blastococcus; species Blastococcus sp. SYSU DS1021. The sequence continues at coordinate 35,816 of NZ_JBJHAL010000025.1, forward strand.
CCGAGGGGTGCTTCGCGCTGGTGCCGGTGGAAGAGGCCGCGGCGCCCCTCGTCGAGCTCATCAGGCGGTTCAAGCCGCAGGTGATGACCACCTACGACGAGCGTGGCGGCTACCCGCACCCCGACCACATCAAGACGCACGAGATCTCGGTGCACGCCTTCGAGGCGGCCGGCGACCCCGACCGGTACCCCGACCTGGGTGAGCCGTGGCAGGTGAGCAAGCTCTACTACCACATGAGCTTCACGCTGCCGCGCACGAAGGCGCTGCACGAGGCGATCCTCGCGACCGGTGCGGAGTCGCCCTACGCCGAGTGGCTGGAGAAGTGGGATCCGGCGCACGACATCTCCCACCGCGTCACCACCCGGGTGCCGTGCGCCGAGTACTTCCCGGTGCGCGACGCCGCGCTGATCGCGCATGCCACCCAGATCGATCCGCTGGGCCGCTGGTTCGCGTGCCCGGTGGAGACCCAGCAGCAGGTGTGGCCCACCGAGGACTACGAGCTGGCCCGCTCGCTGGTCGACACCCCCACGCCGGAGGACGACCTGTTCGCCGGCATCCGCAGCGAGGTGACCGCCCGATGACCGGAACCACGACCCTGAGCCTGCTGGCCGCCGCCCAGCAGCAGGCCCCCGAGGACGTCGGCAAGGCCGGCCCGCTCGGCCTGTTCCTGATCGTGGTGCTCCTGATCGCCGCGGCCCTGCTGGTCAAGTCGATGAGCGGCCACCTCAACCGGCTGCCGCGCAGCTTCGACCCGGCCGACCGCGAGCCGCCGGTCGTCGTCCCCGACTCCCCGGCCGGGCTGGTCGAGGAGCGCGAGCCCGGCCAGGAACTGCTCGACACGCTGCGGCGCGCGCCGCTGGCCATCGAGGCCCCCCGGCGCGAGGGCGACGACCGGCGCTGACCCCACCGGCGAGGGCGCCTCCGGCGCAGACCGCACTTCCTGCCACGCGTCGCTCGTTCGGCGCATGCTCCTGGAGGGCGGCCGCTCCGGCAGCTCACCTGCTCGGGGACACTGGGCGGCGTGCCAGCCAGTGCCGCCGCTCCCGCCGCCACCGACGTCCTCGTGGTGGGCGCCGGCCCGGCGGGCTCCGCTGCCGCTGCGTGGGCGGCCCGTGCCGGCCACGACGTGGTGCTGGCCGACGCCGCGGTGTTCCCCCGGGACAAGACTTGCGGCGACGGCCTGACCCCGCGCGCGGTCGCCGAGCTGGACCAGCTGGGGCTGGGGGACTGGGCGCGGTCGAAGGCCCGCAACCGCGGCCTGCGCGCCGCCGGGTTCGGCCGCGAGTGGCAGCTGCCCTGGCCGGGCGGTGCGCTCCCGGACCACGGCAGCGCCGTGCCCCGGACCGAACTGGACGCGCGCATCCGGCAGGTCGCGCTCGACGCCGGTGCGACGCCGGTCGACGGAGCCCGGGCCGTCGACGTCGGGCGCGACGGGGACCGGGTGCGCGCGGTCGTCTTCGAGGACGCCGACGGCGGGACGACGACGATCGCCTGCCGGCGGCTGGTCGTCGCCGACGGCGTCCGCTCACCCCTGGGCCGGGTGCTGGGCCGGGAGTGGCACCGCGACACCGCGTACGGGGTGGCCGCACGCAGCTACGTGCGCTCCGGTCGCAGCGACGACGAGTGGATCAGCTCGCACCTGGAGCTGCGCGGCACCGAGGGGGAGCTGCTCTCGGGCTACGGCTGGGTGTTCCCACTGGGCCGGGAGGCCGGCGAGGTCAACCTGGGGGTGGGCACGCTGGCGACCGCGCGCCGGCCGGCCGGGGTGCAGCTGAAGTCCTTGCTGGAGTTCTACGCAGAGACCCGGCGCGGGGAGTGGCAGCTGGACGGGAAGGTCCGGGACGTGACCTCCGCGCTGCTGCCCATGGGGGGTGCGGTGTCCGGCGTGGCCGGCCGCAACTGGGCGCTCGTGGGCGACGCGGCGGGCTGCGTGAACCCGCTCAACGGGGAGGGCATCGACTACGGCCTGGAGACCGGCCGGACCCTGGCCGGGCTGCTCGGCGAGGACGACTGGACGGCGGCGTGGCCGGCGACCCTGCGGCGGCACTACGGCGAGGCCTTCTCCATCGCCCGGCGGCTGGCCGGGCTGCTCACCGTCCCCCGGTTCCTGCCCCTGGCCGGCCCGGTCGGCATGCGCTCACGGCCGCTGATGACGGTGGCGCTGCGCGTCATGGGCAACCTGGTCACCGACGAGGACCGCGACGCGGTCGCCCGCGCCTGGCGCACGGCCGGGAAGCTCTCGGTCCGGCTGGACGACCGTCCGCCCTTCTCCTGACCACGGGTCGCGGCGCAGCCGCGGTCCACCTGAGCGGGGTCCCGGAGGGATCCCGAAGGTGGACGTGACCTGAGCGGAGGAGGGAACCGCGGCAACGCCGCGTCGTGCCGAGAGGGGCCCGGAGGGTCCCCGAGAAGCGACGGGCAGGGCTCAGCGCGAGCCGGGACGGCACTTGGCCGCGGTGTCGTCCGGAGGACGACAGATCACTCAGACGAAAGGGGAATTGAACACCGCGAAGTAGACGGCGATGTAGTGGCAGAGCGCCGCGACGACCGTCATCGCGTGGAAGACCTCGTGGTAGCCGAACGTCCCCGGCCACGGGTTGGGGCGCTTCACGGCGTAGGCGACGCCGCCCACGGTGTAGAGCACCCCGCCGACGGCGAGCAGGACCATCGAGGCGACCCCGGCGATGTGCAGGATGTCGGTGAGGACGAAGATCGCGACCCAGCCCAGGCCGATGTAGAGCGGTACGCCCACCCAGCGCGGCGCCGTCGGCCAGCTCATCTTGAGCGTGACGCCGGCCAGCGCGCCGGCCCACACCCCGCCGAGCACCCAGAAGCCGGTGGGCTGGTCGACGGCGAGCAGCGCGAACGGCGTGTAGGTGCCGGCGATGAACAGGAAGATCATGGAGTGGTCGAGCCGCTTCATGATCTTCCAGCCGCGCGGTGACCAGCGACGGCGGTGGTAGAGCGCGCTGATACCGAACAGCCCGCAGATGGTGAGGCAGTAGACCGTCACCGACCACCCGGCGCGGGCGCCCTGGACCGAGGCCAGCGGGATGAGCACCGCACCGGCGACGATCGCGCCGAAGAACGAGAAGAGGTGGATCCAGCCGCGGGCGCGCGGCCGGGTGTCGGGGTGCTCCCAGTCGTCGTCGGCGAAGTCCTCGGCGGTCCACGCCTGCTCGACCTGCTGGCCCTCCGAGGCGACGGCGGCGACCGCCTGCTCGGCCGGGGCCTCCAGCTCCGCCCCGTCGGCCTCCACCCGTACGGACGTGCGATCGCTGGGAGGGACGCTCATGCTCTGAGGTTACGGAGGGGCCGGTGCGGCGTCATCCGGGGCGGCTGTGACGTGCGCGGCCGTGACCCGTGGCTCGCCGCGTGCCTGCGAGTGGCGAGTAGGGCGGGGTCCTTGTCACTAGGGTGACCGTCGTGGGGGTGCGCCGGCGGGTCCGTGACGCACTCATCCAGGTCTACGAGCGGCGCCTGGCGCGGGCGCTGGAAGGCGCGGACGTGCCGAGGCACGTGGGCGTGATCATGGACGGCAACCGGCGGTGGGCGCGCGCCATCGGGCTGGAGGACGTCGCGCACGGGCACCGCCGGGGCGCGGCGAAGATCGCCGACCTGCTCGGCTGGTGCGACGACGCCGGCGTGCAGGTGGTCACCCTGTTCATGCTCTCCACCGACAACCTGCGCCGGCCCGAGTCCGAGCTCAACGCGCTGCTGGCCATCATCGAGGACGTCGCCGTCGACCTGTCCCGGCCGGGGCGGCGCTGGCGGGTGCGCAGCATGGGGGCGCCGGAGGTGCTGCCGGCGCGCACGGTCGCCGTGCTCGAGCAGGCCGAGCGGGACACCTGTGACCGCCCCGGGGCGACGGTCAACCTGGCGGTCGGGTACGGCGGGCGGCGGGAGATCGCCGATGCGGTGCGCTCGCTGCTGGCCGAGCACGCCACCCGCGGCACCTCGCTGGAGGAGCTGGTGGAGGTGCTCGACGTCGAGCACATCGCCGAGCACCTGTACACGCGTGGTCAGCCCGACCCGGACCTGGTCATCCGCACCAGCGGCGAGCAGCGCATGTCGGGGTTCCTGCTGTGGCAGACGGCCAACGCCGAGTTCCACTTCACCGACGTCTACTGGCCCGACTTCCGCCGCGTCGACTTCCTGCGGGCGCTGCGGGACTACTCGGCCCGGCACCGCCGCTTCGGCGGGTGACGGTGGCTGGGAGACTGGCCGCCATGACCGCGGGAGCTCTCGACGTCGCCCTGGAGTACGTGCGGCTGGGGCTGCGCTTCGACCGCCTGGAGGCCGGCTTCGTCGACGCCTACACCGGCGATCCCCGGATCCGCGCGCAGGTGCAGGACGAGCCGGCGCCCACGCCGCGGCAGCTGCGCGACCGCGCGCGGGAGCTGCAGCGCGAGCTGGACGCCGCCGGGCTCCCCGAGGAGCGCACGTCCTTCCTGCGCGGGCAGCTGACCGGTCTGGAGTGCAGCGCGCGGAAGATGAGCGGCGAGCCGGTCGGCTTCGTCGAGGAGGTGCGCGCCTACTTCCAGGTCGACGTCGAGCTGGGGGACGAGGCCGCCTACGCCGCCGCTCACACCGAGCTGGACGCCCTGCTGCCCGGCGACGGGTCGCTCGCGGAGCGGTACGCGGCGCACCGGCGTCGGGAGGAGTGCCCGCCGGACCGGCTGGAGAGCGCGGTGCAGGCGCTGTCCAGCGCGCTGCGCGACCGGGTGCGTGGCCGGTACGGCCTCCCGGAGGTCGAGACGGTCCGCTACGAGGTGGTCACCGACAAGCCGTGGTCGGGGTTCAACTACTACGAGGGCGGCTACCGCTCCCGCGTCGCGATCAACGCCGATCTGCCGCACCGGCTCTCCCAGCTCGCGCACCTGGTGGCGCACGAGTCCTATCCCGGGCACCACACCGAGCACTGCCGCAAGGAGCAGGGGCTCGTCGAGCGGGCCGGCCGGATCGAGCACACGGTCTTCCTGGTCAACACCCCCGAGTGCCTCATGGCCGAGGGGCTCGCCGACCTCGGCGTCCCGGCGGCGATCGGGGAGGGCTGGGGGAGCTGGTCGGCGGAGATCCTCGGCGACCTCGGTCTGCGGTTCGACGGCGACCTGGCCGAGCGGATCGCGGTGGCGGCCGCGCCGCTCAACCGGGTCCGTCAGGACGCCGCGGTGCTGCTGCACGACCGGGGCGCCGGGGCCGACGAGGTGGCGGCCTACCTGCAGCGGTGGGCGCTGGTGAGCCCCGAGCGTGCGCGGCAGCAGATCCGCTTCCTCACCGACCCGCTGTGGCGGGCATACATCTCCACCTACGTCGAGGGGTTCGACCTCCTGACGCGGTGGCTGGCCGCCCGCCCGGCGGACCAGCCGGTCGCCGACCGCTTCCTCCGTCTGCTCGACGAGCCGCTGACCCCGCAGCGGATCGCCGCCGAGATCCCGGCCGCCTGACCCGTGGCAGCCCGCTCCCCGGCGCAGGCGCGGTTCCTGGGGCTGTGGACCGCGGGCTGGCTGGCCCTGCTGCTGGTGGCCGGCATGCTCCGGTTCGGCGACCCCGCGGTGCAGTGGCCGGTGCTGGTGGTCCCGGCCCTGTGGGCGCTGGTCGCCCTGCGGCCCCGGCGGGCGTCGCGGGCCGGCGGTGCGGGTTCCCGGCGCCCCGGTCGATCGGCCGAAGAGTGGGCCGAGGACAGGTGGGCCCACGACGAGGAGGCCGAGGACCGGTGGGTCGACGACAGGTGGGCGGAGGACGGTCGGGCCGACGACCCGTGGGCCGAGGACGGTCGACCGCGGGACGCGGGACGGTGGCCCCCGCCGGGCGAGCGCACCGACACCGTGGAGCGTCCCGCGCTGCGCCGCCGGTCCGACGGCACAGACCGGTGGCGGTGAGGGGTCGGCGCTGACGCCGTCGGCGAAACCGGTGGAAGCTGTCGGCGGGCGGAGGGATGCTTTCGCGCGTGATCCACGCCCGCGGCCTCGCCCGCACGTTCCGCAAGCGCAAGCAGGAGGTCCACGCCGTCGTCGGGGTCGACCTGGACGTCGCCCCCGGTGAGATCGTCGGCTTCCTCGGCCCGAACGGGGCCGGGAAGACGACGACGCTGCGCATGCTGACGACGCTCCTAGAGCCCACCGCGGGCACCGCCACCGTGGCCGGCTGCGACCTGCGGGCCGACCCGGTCGGGGTCCGCCGCCGCATCGGGTACGTCTCGCAGAGCGGCTCGACCGCCCCGGAGGCGCGGGCCGGGGAGGAGGTCGTCGACCACGCCCGCCTCTACGGCATGAGCACCGCCGAGGCGACCGAGCGCGGGCAGCGGCTCTTCGCCGAACTCGACCTCGACGGGCTCTGGGAGCGCCAGCCCAAGGCCATGTCGGGCGGCCAGCGCCGCCGCCTCGACATCGCGGTCGGGTTGATCCACGTGCCGGAGCTCGTCTTCCTCGACGAGCCGACGACCGGGCTGGACCCGCAGGCGCGGGCCAACCTGTGGCAGCACATCCGCGGGCTGCGCGAGGAGCGCGGGACGACGGTCTTCCTGACCACCCACTACCTGGACGAGGCCGACGCGCTCTGCGACCGGATCCTCGTCATCGACCACGGGGCGATCGTCGCCGAGGGCACTCCCGACCAGCTGAAGTCGCAGGTGGGCGGCGACGTGCTCACCGTGATGGTGGAGCGCCCGGAGCAGGCCGCGGAGGTCGCCCGCCTGGTCGAGGCACTGCCGGGGGCCGAGCAGCCGCAGCTGCTCGCCGACCGGGTCGTGGGCCGGGTGCCGCACGGAGGTCGTGCGCTGGTCGAGCTGGTGCGGGCCCTGGACGCCGCGGACGTCCCCGTCAGCGGCATCGAGAGCCGCCGGCCCAGCCTCGACGACGTCTTCCTCGGCCTGACCGGCCGGTCCCTGCGCGAGTCCGGCGCCGCGCCGGCGTCACCCCCCGCTCCGGCGGTGGCCGGGCGATGAACACCCTCCTGCGCGACACCGGAACCGTGTTCGCCCGCGCCATGCGGATGTCGCTGCGCAACCCCGCCTGGCTGGTGATCAGCCTGATGCAGCCGATCCTCTACATCCTGCTGTTCGGGCCGCTGCTCGAGCCGCTGGCCGGTCAGCTGGGTCCGGGCGACGCCTACCAGATCTTCGTGCCCGGCATCCTCGTGCAGCTGGGCATGTTCGGGGCGCTGTTCGTGGGCTTCGGGCTGATCGCCGAGTGGCGGGCGGGGGTGATCGAGAGCCAGCGGGTCACCCCGGCCAGCCGCACCGCCCTCCTCCTCGGCCGGGTGCTGCGCGACGTCGTCGTCCTGCTGACGCAGGGAGCGCTGCTGGTGCTGGTGTCCATCCCGCTCGGGTTGCGGGCGCCGGTGCTCGGCGTCGTCCTCACCCTGCTGGTCGTCGCCCTGCTCGGTGCGGCGCTGGCGGCGGTCTCCTACGCCCTGGCGCTCACGCTGAAGAGCGAGGACGCGTTCGCACCGCTGCTCAACGCTGTCGTCTTCCCGCTCGTGCTGCTGTCGGGCATCCTGCTGCCGATGAGCCTGGCGCCCGGGTGGCTGCAGGCGGTCAGCGACGTGAACCCGTTCAAGCACGTGGTCGAGGCGGCCCGTGAGTTCTTCGTGGGCGGGTACGGCACCTCGACCGCGTGGTGGGGGGTCGCGATGACGGTGTTGCTCGCGGTCCTCGGCTGGGCGTTCGGGGTCCGCAGGTTCCGTCGCGAGTCGAGCTGACGGTCCGTGCGGGACGGCTGCGACGGATGAGGCCTCCGGGTGACATCCACTCCTTCTCGTGGGGTGCACGTCACGTGGATGTCACCCCCCGGGCATAGCGTCCGCAGTGGACGGCGAGCTCCCCTCGCCGTCCACGGGAGGCCCGGTTGGTGCGACTGCGTTCGTCGTCCAGAGGGGCCGGTCCCCGGCTCCTGCGCCGGGGCCCGGCCACCTTCGAGCAGGGGTGCGCCTCGTCACCGGGGCGTCGCCTCACGGGAGCCGACTCGTGACCACTCGCCGTACGTTCGTCCTCGACACCTCCGTCCTGCTGTCCGACCCGGGCGCGCTGCTGCGCTTCGGCGACGCCGACGTGGTGCTGCCCCTCGTCGTCATCGGGGAGCTGGAGGACAAGCGCAACCACCCCGAGCTCGGCTGGTTCGCCCGCCAGGCGCTGCGCATCCTCGACGACCTGCGGGTCACCCACGGCAGGCTCGACGCGCCGGTGCCGGTGGGGGAGAGCTGCGGCACGCTGCACGTCGAGCTGAACCACAGCGACCCCGCGGTGCTCCCGGCCGGTTTCCGGAACGACAGCAACGACAGCCGGATCATGGTGGTCGCGCTGAACCTGCGGGCGGAGGGCCGGGACGTCTGCCTGGTCACCAAGGACGTGCCGCTGCGCGTCAAGGCCGCGGCCGTCGGGCTGGACGCCGACGAGTACCGCGTGCTCGACGCGGTGGATGCCGGCTGGACCGGGATGGCCGAGGTGTCGGTGGAGGACGCCGAGCTCGACGTGCTGTACGAGGACGGCGAGGTCTTCCTGCCGGCCGCGGCCGAGCTGCCCACCCACACCGGTCTGGTCCTGCTCTCCTCGCGCGGCTCGGCCCTCGGCCGGGTCACGCCGGACAAGCAGGTGCGGCTGGTGCGGGGCGACCGGGAGGCCTTCGGGCTGCACGGGCGCTCGGCCGAGCAGCGGGTCGCGCTGGACCTGCTGCTGGATCCGGCGATCGGCATCGTGTCCCTCGGTGGTCGGGCCGGCACCGGCAAGTCGGCGCTGGCCCTGTGCGCGGGGCTGGAGTCGGTGCTGGAGCGGCGGGCGCACAAGAAGGTGGTCATCTTCCGGCCGCTGTACGCCGTCGGCGGTCAGGAGCTGGGGTACCTGCCGGGCGGCGAGGGCGAGAAGATGTCGCCCTGGGCCCAGGCCGTCTACGACACCCTGGGCGCGCTGGTGTCCCGCGAGGTGCTCGAGGAGATTGCCGCGCGGGAGCTGATCGAGGTGCTGCCCCTCACCCACATCCGCGGCCGCTCGCTGCACGACTCCTTCGTGATCGTCGACGAGGCGCAGTCGCTGGAGCGGGGCGTGCTGCTCACCGTGCTGTCGCGCCTGGGCAGCAACTCCCGCGTGGTGCTCACCCATGACGTCGCCCAGCGGGACAACCTTCGGGTGGGCCGGCACGACGGCGTCACGGCGGTCATCGAGAAGCTGAAGGGGCACGTGCTGTTCGCGCACGTGACGCTCACCCGTTCCGAGCGCTCGCCCATCGCGGCGCTGGTGACCGAGATGCTGGAGGACCTGCCGCTCTGACCTGAGCAGCCGCGTCGGCCGCTCTGGGGGTGGTTCTCCCGCCGCACGGGGCCTGCAACGGCCCGGGAGCAGCGGGAACACCCCCGGAGCGGGGCGTCCACAGGCGCCGCCGTCGTCCACCGGACCGGCGCGGGCCTGGTCACCCGGGCGGGCCGCGTCGGACGGTCGGAGGATGACCGACCCGCACTTCCACCTGCCCGTCCGTCTCCGCCGGGACGCCCTGACCGAGGGCTGGTCCGACGGCGAGCTGGCCCGGGCCGTCCGCTCCGGGGAGCTGAGCCGGCTGCGCCGAGGGGCCTACGTGGACGCCGTTCTCCCCGCCGGTCCGGCCGCGCAGCACGCGCTCCTGGTCGAGGCCACCGTGGCGCTGCTCCGCCGCCCGGCGGTCGTGAGCCACCAGTCGGCGGCCGTGCTGCACGGGCTCCCGCTGTGGGACGTCGCGCTCGACCGGGTGCACATCACCCGGCCGCCGGGCTCGTGGACCGACCGCAGCCGGGTGTTGTGCTGTCACGTGGCGCGCATCCGCGACGACGAGGTGGTCCGGGTCGGCGGCGTGCCGGTCACCGATCGCGTCCGCACCCTGCTCGACCTCGCCCGCTCCCTGCGGTACGAGGCGGCCGTGGTCGCCCTCGACGCCGCGCTGCACCGGGGGCTCGTGACCCACGACGAGCTCCGCGCGCGGCTGTTCGACATAGTCGGAGCTCCCGGGACGCGGAGCGCGGCGCGAGCCGTCGCCGCGGCGGACGCCCGCAGCGAGAGCGTCGGGGAGAGCCGCAGCCGGGTGATCCTCCAGCGCTGGCAGCCGGCTCCCTCGGCGCTGCAGTTCGAGGTCCTCTCCGCCGGCGGGGACCTGATCGCCCGCACCGATTTCGCCTGGGAGGGGGCCCTCCTGGTGGGAGAGTTCGACGGGCGGGTGAAGTACGGCCGGTTGCTGCGGCCGGGGCAGGACCCCGGCGACGCCGTCTTCGCCGAGAAGCGCCGCGAGGACGCTATCCGGGACGAGGGCTGGCACGTCGTCCGCTGGGTGTGGGCAGAGCTGTCCGTGCCGCACCGCCTCGCCGCGAAGGTGCGCCGGGCGGTGGAGCGGGCCCAGCGGCGAGCCGGGTGACCGCTCCGCTGGTGCGGCACCCGCTGTGGGCTCCGGCACGGCTCGCACAGCGGGAGTTCGACCCCGGAGCCGGTCAGGCGGCGTCGGCCGGCTCCTCCGTCGGCGTCGCCCGGGCGGGGGGCCGTCGCCGGCCCTCGGGCGCGGGCTTGGGTGGTGTGACGACGGCGCGGACCAGCGCGACGACGACCCAGCCGGCGGCCAGGCACCACGGCAGCCGGTTCACCATGTCCTCGGTCGTGAAGTCCCCGCGCAGGCCGAGCGCGAGCACGGGGACGGCCAGCACGAGCCCGACGAGCAGGACGTCCCAGCGGAACGGGCTCATGCCTGCGGGCTGTCCAGGCGCTCGCAGAGCAGCGAGGCCCAGCGGTGCGGGGTCGCGCGGGCGCCGTCGAGGAGGGCCACGGGGACGGTCAGCCGCTGCAGCACGGCCGCCGGGTCGGCGCTGAGGTCGGTGTCCTGCACGACGAGGGCGTCGACGCGGGGCAGCCCGCCGAGCCACACCTCGAGGTCCTCGGGCTTGCGGGTCGCCTCGGCGACGGCCCAGACCGACGCCGGCGACCAGATCGCCAGCATCTGCGACATCCAGTAGAAGTCGCTGCGGAGCGGCGCGTCCACGGCGACGATCGTCAGCATGCCGACGTCGGTCGCCTCGTGCTGACGGTCGATGGCCGCGTCGACCGTGGTCACCCGGCTGCCCTTGGGGGCGAGTCCGGCGAGGTCGCCGCGGGTCGCCCACTGCACGCGGTCGGGGTCCAGCCGCAGGGAGACGGCGAGCGCGCGCGCGGCGCGGAGCGCCTCGACACCGGGCCCCACGACGAACAGCACCTCACCGGCTCCGGTGGGGAGCTCCGGCGCCTCGGGCAGCCGCGCGGCCAGCACGCGGGTCAGCGCCGCGTAGGTGCCCTCCGCCTCGATGCGGCCGGCGAAGTCCGCCGCCAGCAGGTCCTGGGGCAGGCCCAGCTCGCTCAGCCGGGCGACGATCTCGCGCGGGCCGGCGGGGCTGAGCCCGGTCCGCCGCGACGGCGCCGGGGCGGCGGGGACGTCGGCGGCCCGCGCGGCGGGAACCGGCCGGTGGACAACGGCGTCGTCGTCGATACCGGCCAGCTCCGGGTGGTCGTCGCCCATGAGAGGACCCACCGGGAGGCGCGTGACGGTCGCCAGGGTGCGGGGTGCGGCCTGGGTCCCCTCGGCCTCCCGGGCAGCGGCGTCGCGCGGGCCGGCTGCGGCGGGGCGTGACGGGGGGACCGCCGGGCGGCCCGACGCCGGCGGCACGGGGGGCAGCCCACGACCCCGCGCGCCGGGCAGCGGCGGCAGCAGGGACACCCGCGGCATGACCGTCGTGGCGTCCGACGACAGGGTGAACGGGGCGGGGTCGCTGGCGGTCCGGGCGAGCAGTGGCTCCTCGGCGACGGCGTCCGCGGCGATGGCCTCCTCGGCGACGACCTCCTCGGCGACCGCGTCCGCGGCGATGGCCTCCTCGGCGACCGCATCCTCGGCGACCGCATCCGCGGCGATGGCCTCGTCGGCGACGACCTCCTCGGCGACCGTGTCCGCGGCGATGGCTTCCTCGCCGAGAGCTTCCGCGGCGATGGCGTCCGCGGCGAGGGCGTCCTCGGCGACCGCGTCCGCGGCGACGACCTCCTCGGCCACGGTCGCCTCGGCGGGCGAGGCCTCGGCGACGACCTCCGCGGCGGTCTCCGCGGGCAGCTCCACGGCGTCCTCGGCCACGGCGAACGGGACCCAGTCGTCCTCGACGGCCGGCACCGGTGACTCGTCGACGACCGCGGCACCGCCGTCCTCGACGACGAGCGCGGCCTCCCCGGCGACCGTGGCCACCTCGAGCGGAGCCGGCGACGTGGGAGCCCCGCCCAGCACGTCGGCCCAGATGGGCGAGTCGGTGCCGACGGGACGAGCGAGGACCGGCTCACCCCACAGCGCGGTGTCGGCGGCGGAGCTGCCCCAGCCGAGGTCGGCGGAGGTCGGTGCGGGCGCCGCCGGCGGGAGGGGGTCGTCGAAGAGGGGGAACGACGACACGGCGCCGACGGGCTCCGGCACGACGAGTGCCGGCGCGGGCGGCGACGAGGTGACCGGCTGCTCGCCGACCGAGGCGAACAGCGGGGTGTCGAGGGGGTCGGGCTCGACGACGGGGAGCTCGCTGCGGACCGGCTCGTGGTCGACCAGCTCGGGCGTGGTGGTGACCGGCTCCGGCAGGAGGGCGTCACCGGCACCCGGGAGGTCGAGCGCAGGCAGCACGGGCTCGGCCTGGACCGGCTCGGTCAACGCCTCCCGCGGGGAGTCCCCGGCCAGCATCTTGCGCAGGATCCCGGCGAGGGCCTCGTCCGAGTGGCCCTGGGCCAGGGCGTCCCGCAGCGCCTCCGCGATCTCCTCCTGCCGCGCGGACGGCGCCGGCGCGGCGGGCTCCGGCGAAGGGGCCGCCCAGGTGGGCAGGCCGTCGGCTCCGGTCGTGGACGTGGAGGGCGGCGCGGTGGCCTGATCTCTCACCGTGAACTCCTCCTGGTGCACGGCCTGGGACCGCGTCGACGGGTCTGCTGAACGAATGGCCGCGGCCAGGGACGAGCGGGGCGCCGGCGTGCCGGGGGCTTCGGCGGTGAACGGAACCGGATCCTGTGCGGCCGGGTGGAGCTCCGCCGGCTGCGCCAGCGCTTCCTCGACGGCCTGGCGCACGTCGCGGTCCCCGGAGACCATGCGGGCCAGTGCCGCCGTGAACGGGGAGGGCGCGGCCGCCGCGTCGTCGCGGGCGGCGGTCGGCTGCTTCGCCGGCGACGGAGCCGTCTGCGTGCGCGGGGTGGACGCGGCTCCGCGCGTCGCCTTCGGGAAGGTGGCCCGGGACGCCGACGACCGCCCGTACCCGGTGGAGGGGGCTGCGGGGGTGGCGGGAGTGCCGGTACCGGCGGGCGAACCGCCCAGCAGGCCGGCCAGCTCGTCGATCCGCTCGTCGTCCGCGGGCGCAGCGGGCGCGGCGGCCGCAGCAGGCGCGGCGGGCGCAGCGGGCGTGGTGGACCAGGAGGAGGCCCCGGACGTCACCGGCTCCACCGGTGCCTGGCGCGTGGCCTCCGCGGCCCAGGCGGCGGCGCCGTTGCGGGCAGGGGCTGTCGTGCGGGCGCGGGCCGGAGCAGCCGAGGCCAGCGGGGAGTCGTACGCGGCGACGGGGGTGGCCTGCGTGGGGCCCGTCGACGGCGAGGGGGCGCCGGGGCGGACGAACTGGTCGGGCGCCACCTCGGCGACGTACCGCTCGGTGGCGAAGAAGCCCAGCACCCCGCCGGAGCGGACCCGCCGGACCCCGACGACCCGGACGTGCGGCCCGAACTGCTCGCGCGCGGCCGCGATCGCGTCGTCGCGCGTGGCGGCCTCAACGGATCGCAACGGCACCGCTCACCACTCCCAGCGACTCGATCTGGGCCGTCCGGGACACCTCCGCGTAGGAGATGACCGGCAGCCGGGGCAGGATCTGGCGCATCAGCCGCGCGAGCGCCGCGCGGACCTGAGGCGAGCAGACGAGGACGGGGGACAGGCCCTGCCGCTCGGCCTCCTCGAGCATGCCGCTGCAGCCGTGGACGAGGGCGTCCACCGCGCCGGCGTCGAGGGCGAGGACGGCGCCCATCTCGGTCTGGCGGACCGCCTCGAGCAGCCGCTGCTCGAACCCGGGCTCCAGCGTGAGCACGTGCAGCCGCTCGTCCGGCGTGACGTAGGGCTGGCTGATCGCCGAGCCCAGTGCCGACCGGGTGGCCTCGACCAGTCCGTCGAGTTCGGTCGAGTGCTTGGCACGTACAGAGAGTGCCTCGAAGATGCGCACCAGGTCGCGGATCGACACACCCTCGGCGAGCAACGCATGCAACACGCGTTGCACCTCTCCCAGGGTGAGCAGCGCCGGGGTCAGCTCCTCCACGACGACCGGGTGGGAGCGGCGCACCATCTCCACGAGGAGACGGACGTCCTCCCGCCCCAGCAGGTCCGCAGCGTTCTGCCGGACGACCTCGGCCAGGTGGGTGGTGATGACCGATGAGCGGTCGACCACGGTCGCCCCGGCCATCTCGGCGGCCCGCTGCAGCTCCGCGGGCACCCACTTGGCGGCGAGCCCGAACACCGGCTCGCGGGTCGGCTTGCCGGGGAGCCCGTCCAGCGCGTCGCCGATGGCGAGCACCGTCCCGGCGGGGGAGCTGCCCTTGGCGACCGGCACGCCGTTGAGCCAGATAACGTACTGCGAGGAGGGCAGGTCGAGGTTGTCCCGGGTGCGCACCAGCGGGATGACCAGACCGGTCTCCATGGCGACCTTCCGGCGCAGGGCCTTCACCCGGTCCAGCAGGTCGCCGCCGCGCGCGGTGTCGACCAGGTCGACCAGGTCGAAGGCCACCTCGAGCTCCAGCGGGTCGACCCGCATCCGCTCGGCGATCGCCTCGGGGGAGTCCGGGGCGGGTTCCAGCTCGGCGGCCGCCGCGGCTGCCTCGGCGTCCTCGTCGACCTCCGGCTCGTCGGTCAGGCGGGTGGCCAGGAAGAGGAACAGCGCACCGACGAGCAGGAACGGCAGCTTGGGCAGTCCCGGGATCAGGCACAGGGCCAGGGCGGCGCCGCCGGCGATGCGCACCGGCTGCTGGAACCGGCCGAGCTGGGCGATCAGGTCGGTGCCCATGTCGCCCTCGCTGGCCGACCGGGTCACGATGATGCCGGTGGCGGTCGACATCAGGAGCGCCGGGATCATCGAGACGAGCCCGTCGCCGACGGTCAGCAGCGAGTAGGTGCTGACCGACTCGGCCGGGGTGAGGCCGCGCTGCATCATGCCGATGGCGAAGCCGCCGATGAGGTTGACCAGCGTCACCACGATGCCGGCGATGGCGTCGCCCTTGACGAACTTCGACGCGCCGTCCATGGAGCCGTAGAAGTCGGCCTCGGCGGTGACCTCGTGGCGGCGCTTGCGTGCCTGGGCCTCGTTGATCAGCCCGGCGTTGAGGTCCGCGTCGATCGCCATCTGCTTGCCCGGCATGGCGTCGAGGGTGAAGCGGGCGCCGACCTCGGCGACGCGACCGGCACCGTTCGTGATCACCACGAACTGCACGATCGTGAGGATCAGGAAGATCACCAGACCGACGACCAGCGAGCCGCCGATGACGATGTGGCCGAACGCCTCGATCACCTTCCCGGCGTAGCCGTCGGTGAGCACCAGCCGGGTGGAGGAGACGTTGAGGGCCAGCCGGAACAGCGTCGCGATGAGCAGCAGCGACGGGAAGACGGCGAAGTCCAGCGGCTTCCTGATCTGCATCGCGACGAGGAGGACGAGCAGCGAGATCGCGAGGTTCAGCCCGATCAGCATGTCCATCATCGCGGCGGGCAGCGGCACCACCAGCATGAGCACGATCGAGACGACGCCGATCGGGACGGCGGCCTTGCCCAGGCCCTTCACTCGCCCGCTCCGGGGGCGGGGGACAGACGCTGGCTCACCCCTCCCTCATCGGCAGGCCGGCACGCAGCCGGTACCTCCCCATGGCCACTGCTCCTGGCTCACCGCTGGGGGTCCTGGCTCACGGTCGACGCTGAGCCAGGACCCGGAATGATCAGGTGACCTGATCACCATCGTTCAGGCGGCGACGGTGGGGCGGCGCCGGCCGGCCTTGGGCAGATCCGTCGTGTCCGGTGCCTCGAACCCGGGACGGTGGAACCCGCCGCGCACGCCGCGTGCACCCAGGTGCATGACGAAGGCCAGCACGCGGGCGACGGCGGTGAACAGCTGCGGGGGGACCTCCTGCCCCAGCTCGCAGGAGGCGTGCAGCGCCCGCGCCAGCGGGACGTCCTGGACCATCGGCACGCGCGCCTCGGTGGCCCGTTCGCGCAGCTTCGCCGCCACCTCGCCGGCGCCCTTCGCCACCACGCGGGGTGCGCCCTTGGCGGCGTCGTACTTGAGCGCGACGGCGACGTGGGTGGGGTTGACCAGGAGGACGTCGGCGTCGGCCACCTCGGCCATCATCCGGTTGCGGGACATCGACATCTGCACCCCGCGGCGGTGCGCCTTCATGTACGGGTCGCCCTCGGCCTGCTTGTGCTCCTGGGTGATCTCGTACTTGCTCATCTTGAGCTGCTTCAGCATCTTGGTCCGGACGACGACGAAGTCGGCGACGGCGATGACCAGGCCGGTGACGGCGACGACCCGGAACATCAGGACGGCCGAGTCGGTGAAGGTGGCCGCGACCGCCGAGAGCGGCAGCGCTCCCGCGGAGGACACCAGCGTCTGGGCCCGCTCGCTGGTGACGATCACGACCGTGCCCAGGGCCGCGGTCTTGATCAGCGCCTTGGACACCTCCCACAGCCCCTGGGTGCCGAACATGCGCTTGAACGCCGGGAGGGGGTTGAACTTTTTCAGCGTCGGCTTCATCGGTTTGCCGGCGAAACGCACCCCGCCCTGGGCCGCCGAGGAGGCGACGCCGACGAGCATGAGGGCGATCGCGGTCGGCACCAGCGTCGTCAGGAAGGCCACCAGCGCCGTACCCAGCAGCGCGGTGACCGTGGTGATCTCGGGGTTCCTGGCCACCGCGCCGACGTGCACGAACAACTGCCGCACCGTGTCGAAGGCGTTGCCCACGAGCATCGGCAGCAGGAAGCTCGCCGCCGCCACTCCCAGCCAGGTGCCCAGCTCCTGGGTCCGGGGGATCTGCCCCTCCTTGCGCGCCTTCTTCAGGCGCTGGGGAGTGGGCTTCTCGGTCTTCTCACCACCCGGTCCGTCCTTGGCCATGCGTCACCTCCTCAGCCGCCGCGCAGCGAGGTCATCGCCCGCACACCGTGCTCGAGCAGCGAGTCCAGGGCCGGTGGCAGCAAGGGGAACGTCAGCCCCAGCATCGCCAGGGTGAGCATGATCTTCACCGGGAAGCCGAGCGAGAAGACGTTGAGCGCCGGGGCGGCGCGGCTCAGCAGCGCGAGCGCGACGTCGGCGAGCAGCAGCACGGCGACCATGGGGCCGGCGATCTGCAGGGCGGCGAGGAACATCATCGAGAACGCGGTGACGAGGACGGCCGCGAGCTGGTCGGTCGGCACGTCCCCGCCCACGGGGAGCCCCTCGTAGGAGGTGGCGAAGCCCTTGACCATCAGCAGGTGGCCGCCGCTGGTGAACAGCAGCGTGGTGGCCAGCAGGTAGTGCAGCTTGCCCAGCGAGCCGTTCTGCGACATCGACAGCGGGTCGTAGCCCGGCTGCAGCGCGAAGCCTCCGGTGAGGTCGAGCATGTCGCCGGCCATCTGCACCGCCGTGAACAGCACCTGGACGACGAACCCGAGCGCCGCGCCGATGACCACCTCGGTCACGGCGGTGACCACCAGGAAGCCGGCCGTGGGCTCGGGCAGGGTGGGGGCGATCTGGGTCGACAGCAGCACCGCGAGCGCCAGGGCCAGGGCGCCCTTGACCGGACCGGGGATCACCCGGGAGTTGAACGGCGGGGCGAGCAGGATGAAGCCGGCGGCCCGCGCCGTGCCGAGGAGCAGGGCCGCGAGCGTGACCGCCGGGACCGAGAGGTCCACGGCGCTACGTCCGGTCGAGCAGCGCCGGCAGCTGGTCGAACAGGGTGTGCGTGAAGGTGACCAGCTCGGAGAGCACCCAGTTCCCGGTGACCAGCAGGGCGATCGAGACGGCGATCATCTTCGGGACGAAGGAGAGCGTCGCCTCCTGGATCTGCGTGGCCGCCTGGAACAGCGAGATCAGGAAGCCGACCAGCAGGGCGGTGATCAGGATGGGTGCGGCGACCTTGGCGGCGACCATCATGGTCTGCGCCGCGATCTCCGTGACGTCGGCGTCCGACATCAGCCTGCCCCCCCGTAGGAACCCACCAGCGCGGTGGTGATCAGCGCCCAGCCGTCGACGACGACGAAGAGCAGCAGTTTGAACGGCAGGGAGACGATGGTCGGCGGGACCATCATCATGCCGAGCGACATGAGCGCGGCGCTGACGAGCATGTCGAGCACCAGGAACGGGATGAAGATGACCAGCCCGATGATGAAGGCGCTCTTCAGCTCCGAGAGGACGAACGCGGGGATGAGCGTGGTCATGCTGACCGCTGCCGCGTCCGCCGGGGCCTCCTCGCCGGAGAGCCCGATCATCAGTCTCAGCTCGTCCTCGCGGGTGTTGGCCAGCAGGAACTCGCGCAGCGGCCCCTCGCCCGCGTCGTAGGCCTGGGAGACCGACATCGTCCCGTCCATGTAGGGCTGGACGGCGAGCTCGTTGATGTCGGAGAACACCGGGCCCATCACGAACAGCGTCAGGAACAGCGCGATACCGGTCAGCACCTGGTTCGGCGGCGACGTGGCCATGCCGAGCGCGTTCCGGGTGAGCCCCAGCACCACGACGATCTTGGTGAACGAGGTGGCGAGCAGGAGCACCGACGGGGCGACCGACAGGACCGTGATCGCCAGGATCAGCGTGATCGAGCTGCTGGGGGAGCCGTTGCCGATCGAGATGTCCACGGCACCACCGACCTCGGGCGCCACCGGCGCCGTCGGCTCCGTGGGTGCCGTCGGGACGGCCGCGGCCGGGCCCGCCAGCAGGACCGCCGCCACCGTGGCGACCAGCAGGGACAGCAGGACCACGAGGGCGCGGCGTCGTGCCCGCCGGCTGCCCGGCGAGGGCAGCGCGCACACCGTGGTCGTCATGTCCGCCGGACCGTCCGCTCGCGCAGTTCGTCGACCAGCGTGCCCCAGCCGTTGCGGTCCAGGACGGAGCCGGCGAGGACGCCGTCCCCGGAGCGGGCCGCCTGGACCGGGATCGCGGGCGTGCCCTCGCCCGGGCCGTCCGCGGTCCGGGGTCCGCCCGGGGCCCGGCGCTCGCGCAGCGCTGCGTCGACGGCCTCGGCGTCGACCTCGGCGAGCAGGGTGACGTGCTCCTCGGTGGCCCCGACGACCAGGACGACGTCGGCGATGCGCACCACGTTGACGGTGCTGGTGCGGCCCATCCGCTGCCGGGCGAGCACCTCGATGAGGCCGTTGCCCTGGCCCAGGCCCTTCTTCTTCGCCAGCCGGGCGGCGAACCAGAGCACGCCGCCGATCAGGGCGAGGGACAGGAACAGCCGGATGATCATCCACGTCATGAGGCCTGGGCCCCCAGCTCGGCGGCGTCGGTGACGATCTCGCTGATCCGGAGGCCGAAGTCCTCGTCGACGACGACCACCTCGCCGCGGGCGATCAGCGTGCCGTTGACCAGCAGGTCGGCCGGCGCGCTGGCGGCGCGGTCGAGCTCGACGACCTCGCCCGGGTGTAGGGACAGCAGCTCCTGCACCGTCATCCGGGTACGGCCGATCTCGACGGTGACCTCCATGGCCACGTGCCGCAGGAGCTCGAGGCTGCCGCGCTGCTCGCGGGCGGCGGGCAGCGTGACCTGCAGCGCGAGGGTGGCCTGGTGCTCGCCGTCGGCCAGCAGCGGGACGGCGACGAACATGCCCTTGTCGCGCAACCCGTCGAGGGCGGCGACGGGCTCCTCGGTGCGCTCGGAGGCCACGCGCACGCGGCCGAGGGTGGCCGCGGCGGCCTCGAGGGCCGGGCGCAGGGCCGCGGAGACGTCCATCTGACCCACGGGGGAGTTCTGCAGGGCGTCGACGACGTCGCTGGAGAGCACCAGCACGACGTCGCCGGAGACCTCGCCGGAGAGGCCGGCGGTGACCGCGACCGCGGCCGCCGGGGGCAGCGGGACGGTGTCGGGATCGCTCACGGGGGCGCCGGCGGTCAGCACCGAGGACGAGGGGATCAGGTCGGCGGCGGCACGGGCGGCCGCGGCGACGACCGCCGTGACGGTCTGGGAGTCCTGCGAGTCGGTGCGGGGCGCGGTCATGCGGAGTCCTTCGCGGCGTGCGGGGTGGGGACGATCGAGGCAGCCAGTCGTCGCCGGTGGTTGCTGGCAATCGCGTAGGCGAACGTCACGTCGTTGGTGGTGACCTCCAGCGGGCTGTCCCGGGGATGGCGGAGCAGCAGCACGTCGTCGACGGCGAGGGAGAGCAGGTCGGAGGAGGAGACGGTGAGCGGGGCGAACCGGACGCTGACGTCGACCGGGACCAGGTTCAGCCGGTCGATCAGCGCCTCGCGGGCTCGCTGGCGCTTGCGCAGCGCGGACTCCGACAGCTGCGGGGAGGCCGCGTTGTTCAGGGCCTGGGCGAAGGAGGAGAAGGGCAGCATGACGGTGGCCTCGCCCTCGCGGCTGCCGACCTGCAGCGAGTAGCTGGCCACCATGACGGTGTCCGAGCCGGCGGCGGCCTGGGCGAGCTGCGGGTTGTACTCCCGGCCGACCAGCACCGGCTGGAGCTCGGTGACGGACGCCAGCGAGGTCGCGAACTCGTCGAGCAGCCGGTCGAGCAGGTGGTTGGTGATGGTGGTCTCCATCGCCGTCATCGGCCGGTTGGGCTGATCGGCGCTGCCGGAGCCGCCCAGCATGTGGTCGACCATCGCCATGGCGATGTCGAGGGGGAAGGCCAGCAGGCCCTTCCCGGCGAGCGGCTCCAGGGTGAACGTCGACATGAAGGTGGGGTTGGGCAGCGTCCCGACGTAGTCGTCGTAGGAGAACTGCTCGATGCCACCGAGCTCCATGCGCGCACCGGCCCGGAGGAACGTGGTGAGGATGGTCGTCGCCTGCCGGGCGAAGGCCTCCTGCGCGATCTGCATGACCCGCACGTGCTCGCGGGAGAGCTTCGTCGGGCGGCGGAAATCGTAGGTGCGCGGCGCCCCGCGGCGGCTGCGGCCGCTCGATGCGGCGGAGGTCGGAGCCGGGGCCGGCGCGGCGGCCGGGGCCGGTCCGGTCTCGGGGGTGGTCACGCAACCCCTCATCGGCGGGGACCGGCAGCACCCTGACCGGGTGCCACCGGGAGCCCGTGGCGGCCGGGGAGCGCGTGACGGGTGGTGCGGCTGATGCACGACAGGGGTGCCCTCCGTGATCGGAGGGCACCCCTGCGTGGTCGCGCGGGCGCTACTGGGTCACGTACTCCGTGTAGTAGATGCCCATGACCATCGGTACGTCGTGCTCCGTGTAGGCCTCGATGATCTTCTGCTCGAGCGACTCCTTCAGCGCGTCCCGGGCGCCGGTCACGTCGGCCGGGTTGGCCTGCGAGAACGTGGAGATGATCGCGTCGTAGGCCTTGGCGCCGTCGACCCCCCCAGCGCCGTGGCCGCCGCCGGCGGCCGCCGCGGTGTAGTCGAGCGTGATGCCGATCTTCAGGTAGCCCCCACCGGCCAGGTTCACCGCGATCGGCTCCAGAGCGGTGTAGCCGCCGTGCTCCGGTGCCGCGGCCTCGGCCTTGCCCGAGCCGGCGAAGAGGAAGAAGTAGGCAGCGCCGGCCCCGGCGAGCAGCACGACGGCCAGGATCAGGAAGAGCTTCTTCTTCCCGCCGGAGCCCTCGGTCTCCTCGCCGTCGGCGGGGGCGTTCTTGTCCTTCTTGCTCATTCGGTCACTCCATGGTGGGCGGCGTCGAGCCCGGGCAGGAGGGCGTTGGCCTCCGCCGAGGCGCTGGACAGGACGACGACGTCGACCCGTCGGTTGACGGTGAGGGCGTTGGGGTCGGACTCGGGCACCAGTGGCCGGGTCGAGGAGTAGCCGGTGGCCGACAGGCGTGCCTGCGGGACCCCGTCCGTGGCCAGGTACCGCACGACCGTGGTCGCCCGGGTGGCCGAGAGCTCCCAGTTCGACGGCCACGGGCCGCCGCGGGTCACCGGGAGGTGGTTGGCGTGCCCCTCGACGCCGAGCGCGTTGGGCAGCCCGGTGAGGGTGGGTGCGATGGCGCTCAGGATGGCGCGGCCCTCCGGTCGGAGCGCGGCCTCCTCGGCGTCGAAGAGCACCTGGTCGGCGACGATGTGCACGACGAGGCCGCGCTCGTCGATCTCGTAGCGCGCGGCACCGGCGTGGCCGGCCGCGGCGAGCGCGGCCTCGATCTTCTGACGGGCGGCCGCCAGCTCGTCGTAGGCGGCCTTCGCCTCGGCGGCGATGCGCTCGGCCCGGTCGGCGGCGGCCTGGGCGGCGGCCTTGTCGATCTGGGCCTGCTGGACCGTCGGGTCCGGCGGGATGGCGGAGGCGATGTCCACCACGCCGGGGAGCCCGTCGAGCACCGACCCCTCCGGCGTCGGGCCCGGCTGCACGGTGATCGGCCCGCCGAAGCTCTCGGCCATGCCCTTGGCCAGGGCGGCGAACTTCTGCTCGTCCACCTTGCTCATCGCGAAGAGCACCACGAACAGCACGAACAGCAGCGTCATCATGTCGAAGCCCGACACCAGCCACCGTTCGTGGTTCTCGTGCTCCTCGTGCTCCTCGTGCTTCTTGCCGCGGCGGCGGCCGTGACCGGTGCTCACGAGGTCACGCCGCTTCCTTGGCCACCGAGCCCGGCGGCACGAGCGAGGTCAGCTTGAGCCGGACGGCCCGCGGGCTCGTGCCGGCCTGGATCTCGGCGATGCCCTCGACGAGCAGCTCCATCTGCGCGGCCTGCAGCTCGCTGACCCGGAGGATCTTGGCGCCCATCGGCAGGAACCAGAAGTTGGCGGCCATGACGCCCCACAGCGTGGCGATGAACGCCGCAGCGACCATCGGGCCGAGCGTCTCCGGGTTGTTCAGGTTCCCCATGACGTTCATCAGGCCGACGATGCAGCCCAGGATGCCGATGGTCGGCGCGTAGCCGCCCATGTTGTTCATGAACTTGGCGGCGACCTTGTCCTCGGCCTTCTTCGCCGAGATCTCGCTCTCCAGGACGGCGCGCAGCTCCTCGGGGTCGGTGCCGTCGATGCCCATCTGCAGGCCGCGCTTGAGGAACGGGTCCTCGATCGCCTTGACCTGCGCCTCCAGCGCGAGCAGGCCCTCCTTGCGGGCCTTCTCCGCGAGGCTGACCAGCGTCTGGATCTGGTCGGTCGGCGGCGGCACCTTCGCCGGCATCACGGCCATCTTGAACCAGTTGCCGACCTTCTTCAGGTCGTCCATCGTCTGGCTGGCCGCCGCCGCGCCGAAGGTCGCGACGACGACCAGGATGATCGCCGGCAGGAAGATCAGCGACGTCGGGTCGGCGCCTTCGAGGATCATGAAGACGATCAGGGCGACGATGGAGATGGTGAACCCGATCAGGGTGGCCGGATCCACGGATCAGCGCTCCTCTCGGGTCGGGAAGAGGACGACCGACGAGTCGCCGACCTGCTGCTCGGGGACGTGCGGGCGGTAGGCGCCCCGGTCCATCTCGTAGGAGAGGGCGAGGATGCCGGCGCGGTACTCGCGGATCTCCTGCAGCACCTCGGCCACGCTCTCGCGCACCACGTACTTCGTGCCGTCCACCAGGAAGGCGACCGTGTCCGGGTGGCCCTCGACCTTCTCGATCAGGTCGGGGTTGAGCGCGAACTGGTCGCCGTTCAGGCGCGTCACTCGGATCACGGGTCGGACCTCTTGCTCGGTGGGGGTGGGTGGGAAGTGGACACGGATCGGGCGGGAACGGCACTTCTGTCATCGGCTCCGGACGGGGGGTCCTTGAGCCGAAGGTGCTGGCGGGAGCCGTGTGACCGACGGCCCGGTCACCCCGAGGGGTGACCGGGCCGCCCGGTTCACATGCTGGAACGGCCTTCCTGCAGGGCCCCGCGCTGAGCTCGCGAAGCGTGGGGGGCAGGAAGGTCCTTCATCAGCGCTTCAGGTTCACCAGGTCCTGGAGGATCTCGTCGGAGGCGCTGATCACGCGGCTGTTCGCCTGGAAGCCGCGCTGGGCCACGATCAGGCTGGTGAACTCCTCGGAGAGGTCGACGTTGGACATCTCCAGGGCTCCAGAGACCAGGTTGCCCCGGCCGCCGGCCCCGGCGACACCGATCATCGCCACACCGGAGTTGTCGCCGACGCGGAAGGCGGAGTTGCCGGCCTTCTCCAGTCCGCTGGGGTTGTTGAAGGCGGCCATCGCGAGCTGGCCCAGCGGCTGGCGCAGCCCGTTGGAGTAGATGCCGGTGATCGTGCCGTCGTTGGAGAGCTGGAACGACTGCAGCGAACCCAGGGCGTAGCCGTTCTGCTCCGGGGCGGTCACCTCGCTCGAGCCGGCGAACTGGCTGATCGTCCCGAGGTCGACGGCGACCGGGCCGGGCCAGCCGGCGGCGCCGGGGGCGAAGCTGATCCCGCCGGTCGGTGCGGTCATCCTGCCCGCCGTGTCGAAGGTGACGGTGCCGTTGAACGGGCTGCCGTCGGCGTTGGTCAGCGGGAGCGCCGCGCCGCCGTTGTTCTGGACGGTCAGGCTCCAGGTGTCCGCGCCCGTCTTGTTGAACGTGTAGGTGACCGACTGGGCGACGCCCTGCGCGTCGTACATCGTGGTCGGGGTCTGCACGAACGACCCGATCGGGGCGGCGGCGTTGAGGTTGCCCTCGAGCGTGCCGGTCCCGGTGGCGCGCGGGTTGACGATCTGGCCGTAGGGCACGGTCAGGGCGCCGATCGGGCCGTTCGGGTTGATGGCGCCGTTGGCGTCGGCCACCCAGCCCTGCAGGATGCTCCCGTCCGGGGTCACCAGCCGGCCGTTCGCGTCGAAGTCGAACGAGCCGGCCCGGGTGTACAGCTGCTCCCCGCCGGGCCCGGTGGTGACGAAGAAGCCGTCGCCCTCGATCATGAAGTCGGTCGAGCGGCCTGTCGACTGGGCCGCCCCGTTCGTCCAGTTCGTGGTGACGGCGGCGAGCTTGACGCCCAGGCCGATCTGGGCGGGGTTCGTGCCACCCCGGTCCTCGGCCGGGGCGCCACCGGCGCGCACGACCTGGGACAGCGTGTCCTGGAAGACGGTGGCGCTGCTCTTGAAGCCGACGGTGTTGACGTTGGCGATGTTGTTGCCGGTGACGTCCATCTTGGTCTGGTGTGCACGCAGACCGGAGATGGCGGAGAACATGGAACGGAGCATCGGGGATCTCCTCCGGGTGGGGTCTCGGGGTGGGGGAGCGCGGGTCGGCGCAGGGGTGTGGTGGGGGTCAGCGGGTGCCGACGTCGGTGATCCGGCCGAGCGGCACCGCGACACCGCCCACGGTCGCCACCGCCTCGGCCGTGTCGGTGCCCAGCCGGACCGAGCTGACGACGCCGGTTCGCGCGGCACCGCTCTCGTCGGTGTAGGTCACCGTCTGGCCGACCATCGCGCCGGCGCTGCTCGAGCGCTGCAGCGCCAGCATCGAGGCGTTCTGCTTCGCCAGCTGCTCCAGCTTCTCCACCTGGCTGAAGGTGGCCGTCTGGGCCATGAGCTGGTTCGTGTCGGCGGGGTTGCTCGGGTCCTGGTACTTCATCTGGGCCACCAGGAGCTTGAGGAAGGTGTCCTTCCCCATCTGGTCCCCACGCTCCACGGAGTTCGTGGCGCTGTAGGTGGCGGTGGTGCCGACGGCACCGCCGACTGCGTCCGGCATGAGGTGACTCCTTCTCTCAGGCGAGCACGTCCACGCCGGACGACGTGGATCGCATGCGGGGGCGGGGCGGCCCCTCTTCCCCGCTATCGGCAGTCCGCTGCCCGGATCGGAACCGTTCGCCGGTCCCGTCGGAGGCCGGCGAACGGCCGCCCGGCCCCTGCTGCGCCTGCTGCTCGGCGGCGTGCCGCGCCAGCCAGGAGCCACCGGCGTCGGCGTCGACCTCGACCCGCGAGGGGCTGAGCCCGGCGGACTCGAGGTCGCGGCGGAGCTCGGGGAGGGCGTCCAGGAGCGCGGCACGGCCGAGCTCGTGAGCGCCGCGCAAGGTGAGGTCGAGGCCCCCCTGGCCGACGGTCACCTTCACCTCGACCGGGCCGAGGTTCTCGGGGGTGAGCACCAGCGTCATCGTGTGCGAGCCGTCGCCCGCCCCGCTGAGCACCGCCACCTGCCGGGCCACCTGACCGGAGACCGGCAGCGTCGCCCCGGAGCCGGGGGGGGGGGGGGGGGGGGGGGGGGGGGGGGGGGGGGGGGGGGGGGGGGGGGGGGGGGGGGGGGGGGGGGGGGGGGGGGGGGGGGGGGGGGGGGGGGGGGGGGGGGGGGGGG
>NZ_JBJHAL010000026.1:0-62012 GCF_054050995.1 Blastococcus sp. SYSU DS1021
GCCGCCGCGGAGCTGGCCCGGATGAGCGGGGAGCTGCAGGAGGCGGTCGCCCGCTTCACCGTCTGAACCAACCCGGCACGCCCGACGGCGCCGTCCCCCGACCCGGGGGCGGCGCCGTCGCGCGTCCGGCTCAGGTGAGCACGTTGTAGGCGATCACCATGTTCACGACGGCGGCGACGACCGCCACCGCACCGAGCACCAGACCGGCGGTGGCCTGGCCGGTGCGGGTGCTGTTGCGCCGGGCGGCGACGCCCAGGCCCACGCTCACGACGCCCAGGGCCAGGCCGATGATCGCGAACAGGATCGCGAAGACGACGCCGACGGCGCCGGTGACGAGCGAGGCGATCGCCAGGCCGTTCTGGCCGCTGCGCGTGGACGGGCTGCTCGACTGCTGAGTGGTCACGGGATCCTCCCGGGATGGGGCCGGGGCGGTCCCGGCGCCGGACCGTCAGTGAGCGCGGGCCCGCCCCCGGAAACCGCCGGCGACCAGCGTCACCCGGTCAGGGGAACCGGTGGGTTCCGGTCGGATCGCGCGCTACAGGTACTGGCCGCCACCCGGACGGAGGTCCGGCTGGCCCGCCGGGTGCTGCCCGCCGGGAAGGGCCTTCCGCCGGATCTCCTCCAGCTGGGCCCGGGCGGCCATCTGCTGGGCGAAGAGCGCCGTCTGGATGCCGTGGAAGACGCCCTCCAGCCAGCCCACGAGCTGCGCCTGCGCGATCCGGAGCTCGGCGTCCGAGGGCGTCTCGCCCTCGCTGAACGGCAGCGAGATGCGCGCCAGCTCCTCGCGCAGCTCGGGGGCCAGGCCCTGCTCCAGCTCGCGGATCGAGGAGGCGTGGATGTCGCGCAGCCGGTTGCGGCTGGCGTCGTCGAGGGGGGCCGCGCGGACCTCCTCGAGCAGCTGCTTGATCATCGTGCCGATCCGCATGACCTTCGCGGGCTGCTCCACCAGCTCGCCGACGTCCATGCCCCCGTTGCCCTCGTCGTCGGCCCCCTGGGGCATCGGCACGGTGCCGACCGGACGCCCGTCCGGCCCGACCACGACGACCTGCTGGGGGCGCTCGTTGCCGTTCTGCGGTGCAGTCATGCCACCCATCCTGCCCGGTGGCGCGGACGCTCCGCCGGGGGCCGGGAGAGTGCGGGCCGACCGGGGGCAGGAACTAGGGTCGGACCATGGCATCGGGGGGCCGGCTGGACGTCGCTCGGGTCCGCGGTCTCTTCCCCGGTCTGTCCGACGGCTACGTCCACGCCGACGGCCCGGCCGGCTCGCTGGTGCCCGAGAACGTCGCCCACGCGGTCGGCTCCGCGCTGCGCACGCCGATCGCCGAGCGGGGCGGGGTCTTCCCGGCGTCCGGGCGGGCCGAGGCGCTGGTCTCCGGTGCCCGGGCCGCCGTGGCCGACCTGGTCGGCGGCCGGCCCGGCGGCGTCGTCCTCGGGCCGAGCGCGACCGCGCTGACCTATGGCATGGCCCGCGCGCTGGCCCGCACCTGGCGCCCCGGTGACGAGATCGTGCTCAGCCGGCTGGACCACGATGCCAACGTCCGGCCGTGGCTGCAGCTGGCCGCGACCACCGGGGTGCAGGTGCGCTGGGCGGAGGTCGACATCGAGACCGGCGAGCTGCCCGCCTGGCAGTACGCCGACCTGCTCACCCGGCGCACCCGGCTGGTGGCGGTCACCGCCGCCAGCAACGCACTGGGCACCCGGCCCGACGTCGCCGGCATCGCCGCACAGGCGCACGCGGTCGGTGCGCTGGTCTACGTCGACGCCGTCCACGCCGCCCCGCACGTGTTCCTCGACAAGGGCTCGCTCGGTGCGGACTTCCTGGCGGTGTCGGCCTACAAGTGGTGCGGGCCGCACGTCGCTGCTTTGGTGGCCGACCCGGAGCTGCTGGAGTACCTGCGGCCGGACAAGCTGCTGCCCTCGTCGGACCGGGTGCCCGACCGGTTCGAGACGGGGGTGCCGCCGTTCGAGCTGTACGCGGGGGTGAGCGCCGCCGTCGACCACCTGGCCGGGCTCTGCGCCGAGGCGATCGGCAGTCGCCGCGACCGGCTCCGGGCGTCGATGGCCGCCGTCGCCCGGCACGAGGGTGACCTGTTCGACTGGCTGGACCAGGCCTTGCGGGCCATGCGCCACGTTCAGGTCCTCGGCGAGCCCGAGCGGTGCACCCCCACGCTGTCGTTCACCGTCGCCGGCATGCGCCCCCGCCAGGTGGCCGCAGAGCTGGCCCGGGCAGGCATCTGCGCCTGGGACGGTGACTTCTACGCCCGGGAGCTCTTCGACGCCCTCGGGGTGAACGAGAGCGGAGGCGCGGTGCGCCTGGGGCTCATGCACTACAACACCGCCGACGAGGTCGGCCGGATCATCGACGCGGTCGCGGGGCTGCGTCCCCGCTGACGGCCCCGTCCCGAGGCTCGCCCCGAGCGTGCGAGGGGTGAGGAGGACGGGGTCCTCTTTCAGGAGCCGGGGAGGAGCAGCACCTTCCCGACGTGCTCGCTCGCCTCGACGACGCGGTGCGCCTCGGCCGCCCGCGCCATGGGTAGCCGCCGGTCGACGACCGGCCGGATCGTCCCGCGCTCGACGTCGGGCCACACGTCGTGCCGCACCGCGGCGACGATGTCGGCCTTGCCGCCGGGGCCGGTCGCCGGCCGCGAACGCAGGGCGGTGGCGTGCACCGCCGCCCGCTTGCGCAGCAGCGTGGCGATGTCGAGCTCCGCCTTCGACCCGCCCTGCATGCCGATGATCACCAGCCGGCCCCCGACGGCCAGCGCCTCCAGGTTCCGGGCCAGGTACTTGGCGCCCATGTTGTCCAGGACGACGTCGACGCCGCGGCCGTCGGTCGCCTCGCGCACGCGCTCCACGAAGTTCTCGTCGCGGTAGTTGATCGCGACCTCGGCGCCGAGCTCGCGGCAGACGTCCAGCTTGGCCGCGGTGCCGGCGGTGGTGAGCACGCGGGCCCCGGCGCCGGCGGCGAGCTGGATGGCCATGGTCCCGATGCCGCTGGACCCGCCGTGGACGAGGAAGGTCTCGCCCCTGCCGAGCCGGGCCAGCATGAACACGTTCGACCACACCGTGCAGGTCACCTCGGGCAGCGCGGCCGCCGTGGCCAGCTCCACCCCGGCGGGCTTGGGCAGCAACTGCCCGGCCGGGACGGCGACCCGCTCGGCGTAGCCGCCACCGGAGAGGAGCGCGCACACCTCGTCGCCGACCGACCAGCCGGTCACGCCCTCGCCGACCTCGCTGACGACGCCGCTGCACTCCAGGCCGAGGATCTCGCTGGCGCCCTTGGGCGGCGGGTAGAAACCCTGCCGCTGGAGCAGGTCGGCCCGGTTCACCGCGGCGGCCGCGACGTCGACGAGCACCTCGCCGGGGCCGCACACCGGGTCAGGGACCTCGGCCCAGGTGAGCACCTCCGGGCCGCCGGGTTCGCTGATCGTCACCGCGCGCATGGCCCGACCCTAGAAGGACCCCCTGCCCCCCGCCGCTCGCAGGCTCGCATC
Organism: Blastococcus sp. SYSU DS1021; assembly: GCF_054050995.1. Classification (NCBI taxonomy): domain Bacteria; kingdom Bacillati; phylum Actinomycetota; class Actinomycetes; order Geodermatophilales; family Geodermatophilaceae; genus Blastococcus; species Blastococcus sp. SYSU DS1021. The sequence continues at coordinate 3,495 of NZ_JBJHAL010000026.1, forward strand.
GGGCCCCTGCAGGGGGCCGCTCCTGCCCTACGCCGCTCGCAGGCTCGCATCGGGCCCCTGCAGGGGGCCGCTCCTGCCCTACGCCGCTCGCAGGCTCGCGTCGGGCGCCGGCAGGGGGCCGCTCTTGCCCTACGCCGCTCGCAGGCTAGCGTCGGGCGCCGTTGCCGCGCCGGAGACGGCGACGGTGCTGCCCACGGCGTCGCTGGCGGTGGCGAGGTCGGCGAGCACCGCGCCGACGGCCCGGCGGGACACCTTCATCCCGTCCGTCCCGCCCGTCCGGGACGTCGTGGCGGCCTCGTCGCCGTCGGTCAGGTAGACCGGCTGCACGATCGTCCAGTCCAGCGCGCTGGCCCGCACGATCTGCTCCTGCCGCTCGTGGTCGGCGATCTGCGGGCGGAGAACCAGGGCGAAGACCACCCGTGAGGTGAACGGCAGCCGGTCGCGCGTCTCGCCGACCCCGTAGGACGACTGGACGACGAGCCGGCGCACGCCGTGCCGCTGCATCGCGGCGACCACCGTGGCGGTCCCCCGCGAGCGCACGTCCAGGGGTGTGCCGGAACTGCCGCGCAGCCGCACCCTCAGCGCGGGCTCGGCGATGCCCAGAGCGACCACGACGGCGTCCTGGCCGTCCACGGCCCGGCCGACGTCGGCCGCGCTCGTCGCATCCCCGTCGACCCCACGGGCGCCGCGCCGTCCGCCGAACGCCGTGCCCGCCGCCCGCGCGAACGCGGTGACCTCGTGTCCTCGGGCGACCAGGGCGTCGACCGCTGCCCGACCCGAACCGCCCGTCGCTCCCACGACCAGTACTCGCATGACCCGCTCCTTCGGTGGTGGAGGTGCTGCCGGCGCGTTGCCGACGTCGTCCACCCTGGTCTGGACGGGCAGTCGGGAGAACGCCCGTCCGTCGCCGTTCCATGACCGTTCGTCCAGCGGATCTGGACTGGCGGTCCCCGCGCGGTCAGGCTCTCGGCATGGCCGTCGACCCCGCCGCCCCCTGGGCTCCCGTCGACCCGCTCGGGGGCGTCCTCGGCGACCTGCGCATGCGCGGCACGTTCTACTGCCGCGCCGAGGGCCGGGCACCCTGGGGCGCGGAGATGCCCGCGATTGCGGGCTGCATGAGCTTCCACGTGGTCACCGAGGGCGGCTGCCTGCTCGAGGTCGACGGCACGGTGCACCAGCTACGGGCCGGGGACCTGGCGCTCGTGCCGCACGGGCGCGGGCACCTGCTGCGCAGCGATCCGGGCGCGCCGATCGCGGGCCGGGCCGACCTGCTGCCGCAGGACTACCTCGGCGAGCACTACTCGGTGCTGCGGATCGACGGCGGCGGGGCGCCGTCCCGGCTGATCTGCGGGGTGGTCGAGCCCGAGCGGCCGGGTGCGCTGCACCTGCTCGACCTGCTGCCCCCGGTGCTGCTGGTCGAGGCCGGCGACGCGCGCGCGGGCTGGTTGTCGGTGCTGCTGGGGATGATCGCCGACGAGGTGCGCCAGGACCGGCCCGGCGCCGAGGCGGTGGTCACCCGGCTGGCCGACGTCATCGTGGTGCAGGCGATCCGCGGGTGGCTGGACACCGGGGCCACCGGGCCCGGGTGGCTGCGCGCGCTGCGCGACCCGCAGGTGGGCCGGGCGGTCGCGGCGGTGCACCGCGAGCCGGGCGCGGCGTGGACGCTGGACCGGCTCGCCCGTGAGGCGCGGATGTCGCGCTCGGCGTTCGCGGCCCGCTTCACCGAGCTCGCCGGCGAACCCGCGCTGCGCTACGTGACCCGCTGGCGGATGCACCTCGCCACGGCCGCGCTCGCCCGCGGTGCCCGGGTCAACGAGCTGGCCCGGCAGCTGGGCTACGAGTCCGAGGCCGCCTTCTCCCGGGCCTACAAGCGGGTGACGGCGGTGCCGCCGGTGACCGTCCGGGGCCGGCCGGAGGGATCCGCCCCCGGACGCGCGACGGCGCCGCGCCCCCGGGGGGATGCGGCGCCGTCGTCGTCGGTTACGCCCGGGCCTTGAGGTCCTTGCGCAGGATCTTGCCCGCCGCCGACTTCGGCACCTGCTCGATGAACTCGACGAAGCGGATCTTCTTGTGCGGGGCCACCTTCTCGGCCATGTAGGCCATCACGGCGTCCTCGGTGAGCTCCGAGCCGGGGGCCCGCACCACGAACGCCTTGGGCAGCTCCTCGCCGCTCTCCTTGTCCGGCACCCCGATCACCGCGGCGTCGGCGATCTCCGGGTGGTTGATCAGCACGGCCTCCAACTCGGCCGGGGCCACCTGGTAGCCCTTGTACTTGATCAGCTCCTTGACCCGGTCGACGACGGTGTAGCGGCCGTGCTCGTCGACGATCGCGACGTCGCCGGTGTGCAGCCAGCCCTCGCTGTCGATGGTGCCGGCGGTGGCGTCGGGGTTGTTGAGGTAGCCCTTCATCACCTGCGGGCCGCGCACCCACAGCTCGCCGCGCTCGCCCGGCGCGGCGTCCTCACCCGTGCCCGGGTCGATCAGCCGGCACTCGGTGTTGGGCACCGCGTAGCCGACCGAGCCCTTCGGCACCTCGCTGGTGACGCCGGGCGGCTCCGCGCCCGGGTCGGGCGTGGTGTGCGACACCGGGGAGAGCTCGGTCATCCCGTAGCCCTGGCCGACCGAGACGCCGGTGTCGGCGCCCTTGCGCAGCCGGTCCTGGGCGGCCAGCGCGAGCTGCTCGTCGAGCGGGGCGGCGCCGGAGAGGATCGAGGTCAGCGAGGAGAGGTCGTACTGGTCGACCAGCGGGTGCTTGGCCATGGCCAGCAGGATGGGCGGCGCCACGAACGCCCGGGTGATCTTGTGGTCCTGGATGGTGCGCAGGAAGTCCTCGAGGTCGAACCGCGGGAGGGTGACGACGGCGCCGCCCCAGGCCAGGCCCTGGTTCATCAGCACGGTGAGGCCGTAGATGTGGAAGAACGGCAGGACAGCGATGATCCGCTCCTCCTCGCCCAGCTGGATCAGCGGGCGGCACTGCGCGACGTTCGCCACCAGGTTGCGGTGGGTGAGCATGACGCCCTTGGGCAGCCCGGTCGTGCCGCTGGAGTAGGGGAGCGTGACCAGGTCGTTGGCCGGGTCGATGTCCACCTGGACGCTCGGGGCGTCGGCGCCGAGCAGGTCGAACAGGTTGGCGTGGCCCTCGGCGCCGTCGAGCACGATGACCTCGTCGACCGGCGACTTCTCCACGGCTGCGGTGGCGCAGTCCATGAACAGCGAGATGGTGATGAGCATCTTCGCCCCGGAGTCCTTCAGCTGGAAGGCGATCTCCTCGGGCGTGTAGAGCGAGTTGATCGGGCTCATCACGCAGCCGGCCGCGGCGATGCCGTGGAAGACCACCGGGAACCACGGGGTGTTCGGGCAGAAGACGGCGACGACGTCGCCCTTGCGCAGCCCGCGGGCGTGCAGGTTGGCGGCGACCCGGTCCACGTACTGGGCCAGCTGACCGTGGGTGATCACGTCGCCCTTGAGGCCGTCGATCAGCGCCGGTGCGTCGGGCTTCTCCCGGCCGGCCGCCAGGACGAACTCGGGGACGGAGACGTTCGGGATCTCGACGTCGGGATAAGGGCTGGACAGCGCCACGGGTGTTCCTCCTCGCATGGTGTGTGGCGCCAGTCTCACACCCGCGGTGTCCCCGCTCACAAGGGGGTTACCGGCGGGTTCGCCCGATCAGCGGGGCCAGAGCACCGACTGCGTGCAGCGGAACAGCGCGATGGTCTTCCCGGTGTCGGCGTTGCGCACGACGGCGTCCCACACCTGGGTCGTCCGCCCGGCGTGCACGTTGGTCGCCTCGCACGCGATGCGCCCCTCGCGCGCGGTGCCCAGGTGGTTGCTCTTCAGCTCGATCGTGGTGAACCCGCTGGAGCCCGCGGGCAGCAGCGCCCGCGTCGGCAGCCCGCAGCTGGTGTCGGCCAGGGTGACGACAGTGCCGGCGTGCAGGTAGCCGTTGGGTGCCAGCAGCTCGGGCCGGATGTCGAGGTGGCTCGTGAGCCGGCCGGGCTCGTGGGTGTCGACGACGATGCCGAGCAGGCCCGGGAAGGTGCCCGGCAGCAGGTCGTTGAGCTCGTCGGCGGTCAGGAACCCGGTGGCGGACATGGCTGGCAACGTAGCGAGCGCCCTCGGGACGGCGACCGGCACCCGCCTCGCCGGGCGACCTCCTGGCTCACCGTGCGGGGTCCTGGCTCACCGTCGACGCTGAGCCAGGACCCATAACGATCAGGTCACCTGATCATCAGGCGAGGCCGCGGACGGTGCGGAGCGGCGGGCGGGTGCCCTGGATGGACGCCACCATGTCCAGCGTCTGGCGGGTCGCGGCGACGTCGTGGGCGCGGAACACCCGCGCCCCCAGCCAGGCGCTCACCGCGGTCGCCGCGAGCGTGCCGGTGAGCCGTTCCCCGACGGGGACGTCGAGGGTCTCGCCGACGAAGTCCTTGTTCGACAGCGCCACGAGGACCGGCCAGCCGGTGGCCACGAGCTCGCCCAGCCGGCGGGTGGCCTCCAGCGAGTGCCGGGTGTTCTTGCCGAAGTCGTGCCCCGGGTCGACCAGCACCCGCTCCCGCGCCACCCCCGCCGCGACCGCCGCCTCGGCCAGGGCCGTGGTCCGAGCGACGATGTCGGCGACCACGTCGGCGTAGGCGATCCGGTGCGGCCGCGTGCGCGGCGGCAGCCCGCCGGCGTGGGTGCACACGATCCCCGCGCCCGCCTCGGCCGCCACCGCCGCGAGCTCCGGGTCGACCCCGCCCCAGGCGTCGTTCACGATGTCCGCGCCGGCGGCCAGCGCCTCCCGGGCGACCTCCGCCCGCCAGGTGTCGATCGAGATCGGCAGCGCCGGGTGTGCCGCGCGGATGGCGGCCACGAGGTCGACGGTCCGGCGCACCTCCTCGGCGGGGGAGACCTCCTCGCCGGGCGCGGCCTTCACCCCGCCGACGTCCACCATGTCCGCACCCTCGGCGACCACCCGGTCGACGCGCTCCACCGCCGCGGCCAGCTCGTAGGTGGCGCCGCGGTCGTAGAACGAGTCGGGGGTGCGGTTCACGATCGCCATGACCGCGAACGCGCCGTCCGGCACCTCGAGGGCCCCCAGTCGCAGCAACCCGCTCCCCGTCCGATCGTGGTGTGTGGTGGAGTCAGCCAACCAGACCGTCCACGAGGAGGCAGACAGATGGCGCAGACGACGGCGCACGGCGTCGAGGGGGTCCAGGGCCTGGTCGGGCAGCACCTGGGCCACAGCGACTGGGTGACGATCACCCAGGAGCAGGTGAACCAGTTCGCCGAGGCGACCGGCGACCACCAGTGGATCCACGTCGACCCGGAGCGGGCGAAGAAGGAGAGCCCGTTCGGCGGGCCGATCGCGCACGGCTACCTGACGCTGTCGCTGCTGCCGTCCCTGATGCCGCAGATCGTGGAGATCGGCGGGTTCCGCATGGGCGTGAACTACGGCACGGAGAAGGTGCGCTTCCCCTCCCCGGTGCCCGTGGGCGCACGGGTGCGGGCCGGTGCCACGCTCGAGGCGGCGACGCCGTTCGAGGGCGGCATCCAGATGAACCTCGCCGTGACCATGGAGGTCGAGGGCGGCAGCAAGCCGGCGATGGTCGCCACCGTCGTCTACCGCCGCTACCTCTGAGACCCCGCGGGGACTTCCTGCACCCGGAAGTCCCCGCGGGGCGGCCCCGTCCAGAGGCTCGCGCCGAGCGTGCGAGGCGTGAGGAGGACGGGGTCCTTCCTCAGTCGACGAGGGCCTGGTTGACGAGCTGGCGCAGGTAGTTGCGGATCGGCAGGGTGCTCGAGGGCAGCAGCTGCGTGTAGAAGCCGACGGTGATGTCCTCGACCGGGTCCACGTAGAACGCCGTGGACGCCGCCCCGCCCCAGCTGTAGTCGCCGATGTTCGAGACGACGCCGTAGCGCGTCGGGTCGATCACCATCGAGACCCCGAGACCGAAGCCCACCCCGCGCAGCGGGGTCTCGGCGAAGAGCGGACGGCCGAAGCTCTCCAGGTCCTGGCCGCCGGGGATGTGGTTGCGCACCATGTGCGCGAGCGTGCGCGGGCCGAGCAGCCGGCCGCCGTCGTAGGCGCCACCGCGGCGCAGCATCTCCGCGAACCGCAGGTAGTCCCCGGCGGTGGAGACCAGCCCGCCGCCGCCGGAGAGGAACGCGGGCTTGCTCAGCGCCGCCTGCCCCATGGCGTCGAGCGGGGCGAAGCCCGTGGGCGCGCCACCCGGCTGCCCGGGGGTGGCGGCGTAGAGCCGGGCCAGGGTGTCGGGGTCGTCCTCGGGGCGCAGCCCGAACGACGTCTGGGCCATGCCGAGCGGCCCGAAGATGCGAGAAGCGAAGAACTCGTCCAGCGGTTGCCCGGAGACGACCTCGACCAGCCTGCCCAGGACGTCGGTGGAGACGCCGTAGTTCCACTCGCTGCCGGGCTGGAACACCAGGGGCACCGAGGCCCACTGCCGGCAGACCTCGGCGGAGTCCGCGCCCGGCGGGGTGCCCCACTCGTGCCCCATCGTGCGGTACATCGCGTCCACGGGGTGGGCGTGGTGGAAGCCGTAGGTGAGCCCCGACATGTGGGTCAGCAGGTGCCAGATCCGGATCGGCTCCACCTGCGGGGCGGTCACCGGCTTCATCGCCGACCCGGCGACGTAGACCCGGGTCTCGGCGAACTCGGGCAGCCACCGCGAGATCGGGTCGGTGAGCTGGAAGGCGCCTTCCTCGTACAGCATCATCGCCGCCACCGAGGTGACCGGCTTCGTCATCGAGAAGATCCGCCACCGGGTGTCCAGCTCGACGGGGAGGCCGTTCTCCACGTCGCGGGAGCCGTAGCGCCCGACGTGCACCAGCTTCCCGTGCCGGGCGACCGTCACCAGGAAGCCGGGCAGCTGGCCGTCCTCGACGTAGCGGGCCAGCCGGCCGTCCAGGCGTCCCAACCGGGCGGGGTCCATGCCCACCTCGGCCGGGTCGGTGACCACCTGCAGTTCGTCGCTCACGCGCACCTCCGGGTCCCGGGCGCCGTCCGCCGCCGGGCGACGCCTCGACCGGCATCCTGACTCACGCCGTTGTGAGCCGGGACACACGGGGGTCTCGGCGTCCGCCCGGCTGCGGGCGCGACCTGCGATCAGACCGGGACGGAGCTCGCGGCCTTCTTGAGGTTCGAGCCGGCGGTCACCTTGACGGTGTTGGCCGCGGGGATGTCGATCGACTCACCGGTCTGCGGGTTGCGGCCGGTGCGGGCGGAACGCTGGGTCCGCTCGACGGTGATCAGCCCGGAGACGGCGACCTTCTCGCCACGGGTGATGGCGTCGACCAGCTCGTCCTGCAGGCCGGCGAGGACCGAGTCGACGGTCGAGGCCGGGACGTCGGCGCGCTTGGCGATGGCGGAGACCAGTTCGGCCTTGTTCATGTGTTTCCTCTCGTAGGCGGTGGCGGTGCCGTGTGCTCGGCACTCAGCCGGGTCTTCCCTCCCGGACGCGCGGCGCGCCGCCGGGGTTCCCGCACCCGCGCTCGTCGCGGGGTGCGGCCGGCCCGTCTCGCGGGAGTCCGGGCCGGCAGCACGGTGTCATGCCGCCTGCTGTCCTGGCCAGTGGGGGTACCGCGAAACCCCGCAGCAGACCCGCCGGTCACAGCGGTAACGCCCCTCCGTGGGCCGGGCGACGCGCCGGGGCGGCAGGCCCCGGGGGCGCGCCCGGGGCCCGCGGGAGCGCGCCGGCGGAGGAGCTCCCTCAGACGTCGACGATGTGCGAGCGGACCGACGCGACCAGCTCGGGGCCGACCTCGTGGATGCCGTGCGCGGCGGCGCCGTGGGGCACCGCCTGGGCGAAGATGCCGTCCTCGTCGGCCGCGGTGAACGTGGCGTCGCAGCCGGGGATGACGTCGCCGCAGGCGAAACGCTTCATGGGGGTCTCTCCTCTGGTGGGGTCAGCGATCGGACCTGGCGCTGGAGGCCAGGTCCTCGATCCGCAGCAGCCCGAGCACGTGGCCGGTCGGGTCCGTGCAGACGACGGGGTCGAAGCGGTGGGCGGGCGGTCGGGTGAGCGCCCGGCGCAGCGCGTCGCCGATGTCGGTCGAGGGGTGCACCCGCAGCGAGACCGGCGCGGTGTGCACCTCACCGGTCCGCGGGTCGCAGAGCAGCAGCGCCGCGGGCTCGCCGTGCGGCCCCACCACGACGGCCGGCGGGGTGGCGGGCACGTCCTCGCCGAGCACGTACTGGCGCACCGGGCGCAGCAGGCTGGCGACGCTGTCGGTCAGCCGCGCGCGTGCCACGTGGGCGCGCACCAGCCGGGCGATCTCGGGGTCCAGTGGCCGGAACTCCGGGGCCGGGCGGCCGAGCAGCCAGCCCTGGGCCAGCGGCACGCCGAGGCGGGTGACGGCGGCGAGTTCCGCGGGGGTCTCCACGCCCTCGGCCAGCAGCCAGGCGTCGATGCGCCCGGCGAACTCGCCGATCATCTCGACCAGCGCCATGCGCACCGGGTCGCCGTCGACGTCGGAGACGAGGGCACGGTCGAGCTTCACCAGCTGCGGCCGGACGGCGGCCAGCTGCTGCAGCCCCGAGTAGCCGCTGCCGGCGTCGTCGAGGGCGATGAGCGCACCGCGCTGCCGCAGGGCGTCGGTCTGCTGGCGCAGGGTGGACAGGTCGTCGACGGGGGTGTGCTCGGTCAGCTCCACCACGACGCGGTGCAGGTCGGGCCGGGTGGCCAGGGCGGTCTGGATCACGTCGGTGCCCAGCAGGTGCGGGCTGACGTTCACCGTCAGGAAGGTGTTGGCGGGCAGCGCGTCGACCGCGGCGAGCGCCTTGTGGATGGCCAGCGCCTCGAGCTCGGCAGCGACCCCGGCCTCGGTGGCGGCGGCGAACCAGACGTCGGGCCCGGCCGCGCCGGGGAAGCGGGCCAGCGCCTCGTAGCCGGCGATGCTCGCCGCGGCGAGGTCGACGATCGGCTGGAACACGAGAGTCAGGTCGTCGGCGTCGGCGAGCAGCGGACGGCAGTCCGGCAGACCGATGGTGCGCGTGCCCAGCATGGTCAGGGGATCGACCGGTGCGCTCCGCTCCTTGACCGCAGCTATGCGCCCTCACCCGGCGGGGGGAGACGCGCCGCGCCGCCGGCGGGGACACCCGTCCGGATCCGTCGGGAAGCCGTGCCAGCATGTGCGGAGGACGCCCCCGGCCCGGGGGCAGCGGACGCCGGGTGGAGGGTGCGTGGCCACGAGAGGCTCCGCCGTCCCGGACGGGCAGGTCGAGCCGGACCCGCTCACCGATCCGCTGCGCGTGGCGGCGGCGCGCCGGCTGCTGCTGGAGGTCCCGGGGCCCGCGGCCTTCGACCGGCTCTCGGCGCTGGCGGCCCGGCTCGTGGACGCCGGCCACGCGAAGGTCACCCTCTTCACCGACCACGACGTCGTCGTCGGCGGGTACGGGCTGCCCGCCGGCGTGGTCGGGGGGCCGGCGCTGGCGACCGGCGCCCTCTCGGCCATCACGGTTCGCCAGGGCCGGCCGCTGAAGGTCGCGGCGGCCGCGGAGGACCCGCGGGTGGCGGATCTGCCCGCCGTCGCCTCCGGCGAGGTCGGGGCCTACCTGGGCGCGCCGTTGATGGCCGCCTCGGGGCAGGTCGTGGGCGCGCTGGCCGTGTACGACGCGGCGCCGCGGAGCTGGTCCGAGGACGCCGCCGAGCTGCTGGAGCAGCTGGCGGCCTCCGTCGTCGCCGAGCTGGAGCTCTCGGCGGCGCAGTCGGCGGTCGGCACCTCGCGGGCCTGGCTCGAGGTCGCGCTGGAGGCGAGCTCCGTCGGCATCTGGGAACGGGACCTGCGTACCGGGACGATCCACTGGGACGACCGGTGCGCGGCGCTGTTCGGCCTGGAGTCCGCGGTGGAGCTGAACTCGCTGGACGACGTCCTCGAGTCGCACGTGCACCGCGACGACCACGCCACGATGGCCGAGGCCATGCGGGTGGCGATCGAGGAACGCAGCGACTACACCATCGAGTTCCGGGCGCTGCGCGAGGACGGCGCCACCCGCTGGGTGCTCGCCCGCGGCCGCGTGGTCGCCGACGCGACCGGCGCACCGGCGCGGGTCCTCGGCACGGCCGTCGACATCACCGAGGCCCGCGGCCAGGCGCAGCGGCGGCTCACCGCCGTGCAGCGGGCCGCCGCCATCGCCGAGGTGGCGGCCGAGCTGGCGAACGCCGCCCGGCTGGACCAGCTCGCCGACATCGCGCTGCGCGGAGCGCAGGTGCTGGGCGCGGAGTCCAGCGCTCTGGCGGTCTTCGACTCGTCGGGCGGTCCGCTGCGGCTGCGCATGACCGGCAACATGGTCGCCACCGTCCGGGAGGGCGCGCCGGACGCCTGGCTCGAGGACGGCGTCGTCCTCCCGATGGACGACGCGCTCCCCGCGCAGCACGCGGCCCGGCACGGGCGCCGGTTGCTGCTCGGCGACCCCGGCGAGGCGGTTGCCCGGTTCCCGGCGCTGGAGCCGGTCGTCGAGCTGCTCGGGCTGGGGGCGCTGGCGACGATCCCGCTGCGCATCGAGGGGCGGCTCCTGGGGGCCTTCCTCGCGGCGTGGACCACCGAGCACGAGTTCACCGCCGACGACGTCGAGGTGCTCGAGGCGCTGGCCGCGCAGATCGCGCTGAGCGTCTCGCGCCTGCAGGCCGACGCCGAGCGCGGTGCAGCGGTCGCGGCGATGGCGCAGGCCAACCAGCGGCTGCGGCTGCTCGCGGACGCCGGCCGGGTGCTCTCGGGCACCCTGGACATCGACCAGCAGATCGGGCAGCTCGCCGCGCTGGTCGTGCCCGCCCTGGCCGACTGGTGCTGGATCCTGGTCACCGACGAGCAGGGCCGGCTGCACGGGCTGGCCAGCAGCCACCGCGACCCCGCGCGCCGCGAGGAGGTCCAGGCCTACGTCCGGGCGATGGTCGCGGAGATGACCGAGGAGTCGGCCGCGCGGCAGGTGACCGCCACCGGTCGCCCGATGGTGCTGCCGGACATCGACGGCGAGCACGTCGCCCGCGCGCTGCCCGACCCCGCCACCCGGGAGCTCTTCGCCCGGCTGGGCGCCGCCTCCGCCGTCGTCGTGCCGCTGGTGGCGCGGGGGCAGGGGCTCGGCGCGCTCGGGCTGTTCACCGCTGAGCACCGGGGCCCGCTCGGGGAGGCCGAGGTGGACACCGCGGTGGAGATCGGCCGGCGGGCGGGCCTGGCCCTCCACCAGGCGCGGCTGTACGGGCAGCAGCGCGACCTGGCCGACGCCCTGCAGCGCAGCATGCTCACCGAGCCGCCGCAGCCGGAGCACTGCGAGATCGTCGTCCGGTACGTGCCGGCCGCCGAGGGCGCCGAGATCGGCGGCGACTGGTACGACGCGTTCCTGCAGCGCGGCGGCACCACCGTGCTGGCGATCGGCGACGTCGTCGGCCACGACACCCGGGCGGCCGCCGCGATGGGCCAGGTGCGCGGCCTGCTGCGCGGCATCAGCTACTCCAGCGGTGGCTCGCCGGCGGAGGTGCTCACCGAGCTCGACCGGGCCGTCCACGGCCTGGCGCTGAACACGATGGCCACCGCGCTGGTGGCCCAGCTGGAGCCCGAGCCCGGCGACGAGGCCGGCCGGATGCGGCTGCGCTGGGCCAACGCGGGGCACCCGCCGCCGGTGCTGCTGGCCTCCGACGGCAGCGTCGTCCTCCTCGACGGCAAGCAGGCCGACCTGCTGCTGGGCGTGGCGCCGGAGACGGCGCGGGAGGACCACGTCGCCGTCCTCGCGTCGGGCGCCACAGTGCTGCTCTACACCGACGGGCTGGTCGAGCGGCGGGACCGCGACATCGACGAGGGCACCGAGCAGCTGCTGGAGGTGCTCGGCGAGTGCGAGGGGCTGCCCCTCGACGAGTTGTGCGACCGGGTGCTCGAGCGCATGTTCCTGCCCGACGCGGAGGACGACGTCGCCGTCCTCGCCGTCCGGCTGAGCTGACCCGAGCCCGCGAGGGGCGGCTCGTCGCGACGTGCTGGAGCGGCCCCCGTGCAGGGCCCCGGCCCGAGCCTGCGAGGGCCGGGGAGCACGGGGGTCCTCTTACTGGCCGGGCGGGACGTCCAGGTCGGTCGCCGTCCCGGCGGGGGTGCTCGCCCGCAGCTCGGCGTCGCGGGCGGCCATCGCCTCCTGCCGGGCCGGCTCCTCCTCCAGGATCGCCGCGGCCTTCCAGTCCGCCGGGATGGCGAAGGCGTCGACCAGCGTGGTCAGGTGCGGCCGCAGCTGCTTGAGCAGACCGTTCACCGTGGCCGTGAGCGCCTTGGCCCGGGCCGGGGTGAGCTGCCCGTGCTCCAGGAACCAGCCCTTGTCCGCCTCGATGGTCGAGAGGGCGTAGAGGTCGCACAGGGTGTCCAGCAGCGCCTTCGCCGCGGGGTCGCTGACGCGGTCCACACCTTCGACGAACGCCTCCAGGACGATCCGGTCGATGTGCGCCTCGGCGGTCTTCAGCACGTGGTCCTGGACGTCGTTGAAGACGTCGAACGGAGCCATGCCCTCGGTGGTGGAGTTGTTGCGCAGCCGCCGGATGGCGCCCTCGAGCGCGTGCTTCTCGCGGAACTCGAGCATCTTGGCCTGCCAGCCGCGGTCGAGCATCGGCACCTCGTCGTCCCGGCCGGGGACGGCGTCGACCAGCCGCTGGAGGAGCGCGCGGGCCGCCGTCCGCTCCAGCACCGTCTCGCGCACCATGTCGGCGACGAAGCCGACCCGGCCCCAGCCGTCGAGCGAGCCGAAGGCGTCCCGGTAACCGGTCAGCAGACCCTTGGCCACCAGCTGCAGCAGGACGGTGTTGTCGCCCTCGAACGTGGTGAAGACGTCGGTGTCGGCCTTGAGGTGGGGGAGCCGGTTCTCCTGCAGGTAGCCCGCGCCGCCGCACGCCTCGCGGCACATCTGGATGGTGCGGGTGGCGTGCCAGGTCTGGGCCACCTTGAGCCCGGCGGCGCGCGACTCCAGCTCCCGCTGGGCCTGCTCGTCGATCCCCTGGCCGTGCTCGTGCACCGCCGTCTGGACGTCGTGCATGGTGCTCACCAGCTCGTTCTGGGCGAAGTGCAGCGCATAGGTCTTCGCCAGCGCCGGCAGCAGCTTGCGCTGGTGCACCAGGTAGTCGTTGATGACGACCTCGCGCTCCTCGCCGGGGGCGGCGAACTGGCGGCGGGTGTTGCCGTACCGGACGGCGATGTCGAGGGCCAGCTTGGTGGCCGCCGAGGCGGAGCCGCCCACGCTGACCCGGCCGCGCACCAGCGTGCCGAGCATCGTGAAGAAGCGGCGGGTCTCGTTCTCGATGGTGGAGGTGTAGGTGCCGTCCTCGGCGACCTGGCCGTAGCGGTCGAGCAGCATGTCGCGCGGCACCGTGACGTGGTCGAACGTCAGCCGCCCGTTGTCGACGCCGAGCAGCCCGGCCTTGGGGCCGTCGTCGCCGATGGTGACGCCGGGCATCGGGTTGCCGTCCTCGTCGCGGATGGGCACCAGCCAGGCGTGCACGCCGTGGTTCTTCCCCTGGGTGACCAGTTGCGCGAAGACGACCGCCATCCGCCCGTCCTTGGCGGCGTTGCCGATGTAGTCCTTGCGCGCGGCCTCGTGCGGGGTGTGCAGGTCGAACGTCTGCGTTGCCGGGTCGTAGGTGCACGTGGTGCGCAGCTGCTGGACGTCGGAGCCGTGCCCGGTCTCGGTCATCGCGAAGCAGCCGGGCAGGTCGAAGCTCATGATGTCGCGCAGGTAGGTCTCGTGGTGCCGGCGCGTGCCGAGCAGCTGGACGGCGCCGCCGAAGAGCCCCCACTGGACGCCGGCCTTGACCATGAGCGAGAGGTCGACGAAGGCGAGCATCTCGATCGAGGTGACCGAGCCGCCGGCGTCGGCCTCGCCGCCGAACTCCTTGGGGAAGCCCAGGGTCACGCGGCCGGAGTCGGCCAGCTTCGCCGCCATGCGGGTGACCCGCTCCCGGGCCTCGGTCATCGACTCGCCGTAGACCGGCAGCATCTCCGGGTCGTGCAGGTTCTCGCGGGCGTCGCGGCGCACGTGCGCCCAGCGGCCGTCGAGGGCCTCCTGCAGGTGGGCCGGGTCGACCGTGGTCGGCAGGGTGCTCGTCACTGTTCCTCCTGGGACGTCGGTCGTGCGGTCGGTGCGGGTCGGTCGGGTCCGCGGTCGGGCACCGGGATGACGCCGGTGAGCCCGGACCAGGCCAGGTCGGTGAGGTGGGCGGCCAGTTCGGCCCGGGGCATCGGCCGGTCGGCCCGCAGCCACCAGTCGGCGGCGGCGCGGACCAGGCCGATCAGCCCGTGCCCCCACGGTCCGGCGGGTGCGGGGTCGAGGCCGGCCCGGGTCAGGGCGGTGCGCAGCAGCCCGGCCGCCTCGTCGCCCACCAGGTCGGAGAGGTTGTCGATGGGGTCGGCATCGACCGGTCGGTCGGTCGGGTGCAGGTGGACCACGAACCGGTACAGCTCGGGGTCGGCCTCGCAGAAGGCGAGGTAGGCCTCGACGGCCGCGGTGGTCATCGCGCGCGGGGACCCGGCGTCCTCCATCGCCGCCCGCAGCCGGGGGAGCAGTTGCTCGGCGACCCGGGCGCAGACGGCCACGTACAGGTCGGTGCGGTCGGCGAAGTGCCGGTAGACGACGGTCTTGCTGGTGCCGGCCTCGGCGGCGATCTCGTCCATGCCGACGCCCGCGCCGTGCCGGCCGATCGCGGCGACGGCGGCATCGACCAGTGCGGCGCGGCGGGCACGGCGGTGCTCGTCCCACCGCGAGCTGCGCCGGTCCCGGACGGCCGCGGCCGCCTCCCCCGACGACGGTGCCACCGCCCCCCCTCCCATGGCCTCGAGTTTCACGGAACCCACGGTACCGGGTACTGTTGGTACCGGCCAGTCCCACCGACTTCGGAGGTCCCGATGGCTACCCAGAACCCGGCCACCCGCAAGGCCGCGATCGTCGGCGGCAACCGGATCCCGTTCGCGCGGTCCAACTCCGCCTACGCGCAGGCGTCGAACCAGGACATGCTCACCGCCACGCTCGACGGGCTGGTCGCCCGCTTCGGGCTGCAGGGCGAGTCGGTGGGCGAGGTGGTGGCCGGCGCCGTCCTCAAGCACGCCCGCGACTTCAACCTCACCCGCGAGTCGGTGCTGGGCTCCAAGCTCTCGCCGACCACCCCGGCGTACGACGTGCAGCAGGCGTGCGGCACCGGGCTGGAGGCGGCGATCCTCGTCGCCAACAAGATCGCGCTGGGGCAGATCGAGTCCGGCATCGCCGGTGGCGTCGACACCACCTCCGACGCCCCGCTCGCGGTCAGCGAGGACCTGCGCCGCGTGCTCATCGCGCTGAACAACGCCAGGACGTGGCAGGACCGGCTCAAGGTCCTCGGCCGGATCCGCCCGGGCATGATCGCCCCGGAGATCCCGCGCAACGCCGAGCCGCGCACCGGCCTGGCGATGGGCGACCACGCCGCGATCACCGCGAAGGAGTGGGGGATCGGCCGCGAGGAGCAGGACGAGCTCGCCGCCCGCTCGCACCAGCTCATGGCCGCCGCCTACGACCGCGGGTTCTTCGACGACCTGGTGACGCCGTTCCTCGGGCTGGCCCGCGACAACAACCTGCGCCCGGACTCCAGCGTCGAGAAGCTGGCGAAGCTCAAGCCGGTGTTCGGCACGGGCGACCCCGACGCCACGATGACCGCGGGCAACTCGACCCCGCTCACCGACGGCGCCTCGGCCGTGCTGCTGGCCTCCGACGAGTGGGCCGACGCCAAGGGGCTGCCGGTGCTGGCGCACCTCGTCGACGCGCAGACCGCCGCCGTCGACTACGTGCACGGCGGCGAGGGGCTGCTCATGGCGCCGGTCTACGCCGTCCCGGTGCTGCTGGCCCGCAACGGGCTGACCCTGCAGGACTTCGACTTCTACGAGATCCACGAGGCGTTCGCCTCGACGGTGCTCGCGACGATGAAGGCCTGGGAGGACCCGGCCTACTGCAAGGAGAAGCTGGGCCTGGACGCCCCGCTGGGCTCGATCGACCGGACCAAGCTCAACGTCAACGGCTCGTCCCTGGCGGCGGGGCACCCGTTCGCCGCGACCGGCGGCCGGATCGTCGCCCAGCTGGCCAAGCAGCTGCACGAGGCGGGCCCCGGCAAGCGTGGCCTGATCTCCATCTGCGCCGCCGGCGGCCAGGGCATCGTCGCCATCCTCGAGTCCTGACCTCGCGCACTCGCCGGCTCCACCCGCACGACCGGACGTGCAGCCGCGCCACGGCCCGGCTGCACGTCCGCTCGGGTGGCCGCAGCGGTGGGCAGGCGCTCCCGATCCCCTTCCTGGAGGCACTGAACAATGGCTGACTGGTACACGAACTTCGCCAATTCCGGCTTCGGCACCACGATCACCAAGCAGCTCGGCCTGCCGCGGCCGGCGGAGCTGCGCCGCTACGAGCCCGGGCAGCCGCTGCTGCCGGGGCCGGTGGTGGTCGGCTCCGCCGGCCAGGGCCGGCTGCGCGACACGGTCACCGCCGTCCTCCGGGACGCCGGGGTGACGGTGCAGTCGCCGGTCACCGCCGACGGCGGCACCGACGGCGAGAAGCTCGGCGCGGTCGTCCTCGACGCGACGGGGCTGACCGGGCCGGCCGACCTGGCCAGCGCACACGACTTCCTGGCCCCGGCGATCAAGCGGCTGCGCGCCTCCGGCCGGGTGCTGGTCCTGGCCGACCCGCCGTCGGACGCCGGCTCCCCGGCGCAGGCGGCGGCCCGCCAGGCGGTGGACGGACTGGTCCGCTCCATCGGCAAGGAGCTGCTGAACGGGTCGACGGCCAACGCCCTGTTCGTTCCCGAGGGCGCCGAGGCGTCGCTGGCGAGCCCGCTGCGGTTCTTCCTCTCCGGCCGCTCGGCCTACGTCGACGGGCAGCTGCTCACCGTCTCGCCGGCCGACGTCCCGGCCAACCCCGACGAGGAGAAGCCGCTGGCCGGCAAGGTCGCCGTCGTCACCGGCGCCGCGCGTGGCATCGGCGCGGCGATCGCGAAGGTGCTCTCCCGGGACGGCGCCCACGTGGTGGCCGTCGACGTCCCGGCCGCGGGGGAGCAGCTGGCGAAGGTCGCGAACGAGATCGGCGGCACGGCCGTGGCGCTGGACATCACCGCCGAGGACGCCGGCCCGCGGCTGGTGCAGCAGCTCGTCGCGCGGCACGGCGGGGTCGACGTCGTCGTGCACAACGCCGGGATCACCCGCGACAAGCTGCTGGTCAACATGGACGCCGCGCGCTGGAACTCGGTGATGGCGGTGAACCTGCAGGCGCAGCTGGACATCACCCAGGCGCTGCTGGACGCCGAGGGCGCGCTCAGGCCCGGCGCCCGCGTCGTCTGCGTCTCCTCGCAGTCGGGCATCGCGGGCAACCGTGGCCAGACCAACTACGCGGCGAGCAAGGCCGGCGTCATCGGCATGGTGCGCGCCTGGGCGCCGGAGTTCGCCGGCCGGAACGCCACGATCAACGCCGTCGCGCCGGGCTTCATCGTCACCGAGATGACGGCGAAGATGCCCTTCGGCACCCGGGAGATCGGCTCGCGGATCAACTCGCTGCAGCAGGGCGGGCTGCCGGTCGACGTCGCCGAGACGATCGCCTGGCTGTCGCAGCCGGCCAGCGCCGGGGTCAACGGGCAGACCGTGCGGGTCTGCGGCCAGTCGATGCTGGGGGCCTGAGGTGGCGACGACGGAGTTCGACGGGCCGCCGAACATGGCGGCGCTGTTCGCGAAGGCGGCGCTCACCGCGCGCGGCCGGGGCGGGGAGCTGCCGAACACCCGGCTGGCGCGCACCGGGGTGGCGGTGGACGGCGCGCACCTCGCCGACTACGCGCGCGTCTGCGGGTTCCCGCTGACGGACTCGCTGCCGGCGACCTACCCGCACGTGCTCACCTTCCCGCTGCAGACGGCGCTGATGACCGACCGCGCGTTCCCGCTCGCCCTGCCCGGGCTGGTGCACGTGCGCAACCGGATCGACGTGCTGCGGCCGGTCGGCGTCACCGAGGCGCTCGACCTCGGGGTGTGGGCGGAGCGGTTCGCCCGCCATCCACGCGGGGCGACCGTCGACCTGTGCGCGTCGGTCTCGGCCGGCGGCGAGGAGGTCTGGCGGAGCCGCTCGACGTACCTGGCGCGGGGAGCCAGCGCTCCCGAGGGTGCACCGGAAAGCGATGTGACGGTAGCGGTGGGGGACCTGGAGCGCCCGGTCGCCACCTGGCGGGTCCCGGCCGACGCCGGCCGCCGGTACGCCACGGTCTCCGGCGACGTGAACCCGATCCACCTCTCGGGGCTCACCGCGAAGGCGTTCGGCTTCAAGCGGGCGATCGCGCACGGCATGTGGGTGAAGGCCCGCGTGCTGGCGGCGGTGGGCAACCGGCTGCCCGAGGCGTTCGGCGTCGACGTCGCCTTCCGCAAGCCGCTGTTCCTGCCCTCGACGGTCACCCTCGCCACCGCGCAGGCCGACGGCGGCTGGGATGCTGCCGTCCGCAACGCGAACTCCGGCACCGAACACCTGGTCGGGACCATCCGTCCGCGCTGACCAGGGGCTCTTTCCGTCGTCGATCATCGGCGAATGACCGGTCGACACGCCGGTGACGGCCACCAGATGCCGATGATCAACGGGCTGCACTGACAGGAGAACCCGCATGGCCGTGTCGTTCGAGCTCACCGAGGACCAGGTCGAGCTGCAGAAGTGGGTGCACGAGTTCGCCGCGACCGTCGTCCGCCCGGCGGCCGCCGAGTACGACGAGCGGGAGGCCTTCCCCTGGGAGGTGCTGCAGGAGGCGGCGAAGATCGGGCTCTACTCGCTCGACTTCTTCGCCACCCAGTGGTTCGACGAATCCGGCCTCGGCATCCCGCTCACCATGGAGGAGCTCTTCTGGGGTGACGCCGGCATCGGGCTGGCGATCGTCGGCACCACGCTGGCCGCGGCCTCGGTGCGTGCGAACGGCACCGACGAGCAGGTCGGCCAGTGGATCCCGGCCATGTTCGGCACGGAAGCCCAGCCGAAGGTCGCCGCCTTCTGCTCCTCGGAGCCCGACGCCGGGTCCGACGTCGGCGCCATGCGGACGCGGGCGGTCTACGACGAGGTGACCGACGAGTGGGTGCTGACCGGCACCAAGACCTGGGCGACCAACGGCGGGATCGCCGACATCCACGTGGTCACCGCCGTCGTGGACCCCGAGCTCAAGGCGCGCGGGCACGCCAGCTTCGTCGTCCCGCCGGGCACGAAGGGCATCAGCCAGGGGCAGAAGTTCCTGAAGCACGGCATCCGCGCCTCGCACACCGCTGAGGTCGTCCTCGACGAGTGCCGCATCCCCGGTGACTGCCTGCTCGGCGGGCGGGAGAGGCTGGAGGAGCGCCTCGCCCGTGCCCGCGAGGGCGCGAAGAGCGGGCGCACCCAGCCCTCGATGGCCACTTTCGAGCGCACCCGGCCGGCGGTCGGCGCGCAGGCCGTCGGGGTGGCGCGGGCCGCCTACGACTACGCGCTTGACTACGCGAAGCAGCGGGTGCAGTTCGGCCGGCCGATCATCGAGAACCAGGCGATCGCCTTCCAGCTCGCCGACATGCGGACGCGGATCGACGCCGCCCGCCTGCTCGTCTGGCGGGCCGCGTGGATGGCGCGCAACGGGCAGCAGTTCACCGCGGCCGAGGGCTCGATGTCCAAGCTCGTCGCCGGGGAGACCGCGGTGCGGGTCACCGAGCAGGCGATGCAGATCCTCGGCGGCAACGGCTACACCCGCGACTACCCCGTCGAGCGCATGGCGCGGGACGCGAAGATCTACACCATCTTCGAGGGAACCTCGGAGATCCAGCGCCTGGTCATCGCCCGCACGATCTCCGGCGTGCAGATCCGGTGACGCGAGTCGCCGCCCCGGCAGGGTGGTGACGACGGCGTCGGGCACCCGCCGGGCGCCCGACGAGCGTCCCGTGACCTGACAACCCGCCGGACGGCGTTCGGCACAGTTTCGACTGCATCCACGAGCGCGTCGGCCGGTCGTCGGCGATCCAGGATCACGAACGGGTAACGCGCAGGCACGCCCGTGCCAGGCGGCGTTGCGCCACCGGAGCGCCGGAGTGCGCGTGGTCCCGTGCTCCGTCGCCCGGCTCCGGGCGTCCGCGCCCGGCGTCCCGGGTTCGATCATCACGGGGGTCGGCGTGCGTTCCACGTCTCCATCTCGTCGTGCCCTGGGCCTCGTGGCCGTCGGTGCGATGGGCCTCTCCACGACAGTTCTCGCGGTCGGCGGCGTCGCGCAGGCGGACCTGCCCACCGACATCTCCTGGGGCACCACGTCGGCGTCGACGATGACGGAGCCCATCCCGGCCGGCGTGTGCGCCGTCGACTGGGTGGTGTCGGGGGCGTCCGGTGGCGGCGGCAACCACAGCAACGGCGGTTTGGGTGGGCGCGTCGAGGCCCGCCTGCCCGCGACCCCCGGCCAGGTCTTCGAACTGGTGGCCGGCCAGAGCGGCGCCCCGTTCGACATCCCGGGATTCGAGGGACTAGGCGGCGGCAGCGGCGGTCAGCCCAGTGGTGGCAACGGTCACTTCGGCGGTGGCGGCGGCGGGCGCAGCGCACTCCTCCTCGACGGCTCGCCGCTGATCATCGCCGGCGGCGGCGGTGGTGGCGGCTACTACGTCGGCGGGGGGAACGCCGGCCCGGTCGGCGTGAAGGGCGTCGACGAGTCGGCGGGCGTCCTCGGCGGCACCGGCGGCACGGCCTCGGCGCCCGGCGCCGGCGGCGCGTCCGGCTGGAGCTCCGGGACGGGCGGCGACGGCATCGGCGGGGTCGGTGGTGCGGCCACGGGCCACAATGCGGGCGGTGGTGGCGGCGGCCTCTACGGCGGCGGCGCCGGGGGCAGCGACGGTGAGGACGGCGCCGGTGGCGGTGGTGGCTCGAACCTGGCGCCCGGGACGGCCACGGTGAACGGTGTCAGTGAGATCGGCGGCAACGGCTCGGTCAGCGGAAACTACGTCGACTGCCCCGCGCCGAACGCTCCGACGCTGACGGCCCTGACCGCGGGCGACGGCTCGGCCACGGTCGCCTTCACCCCCGGCACCGACACGGGGACGGCGGTCACCGGTTGGGAGTACCGGGTGGACAAGGACGCCTGGGCACCGTTGACCACGACCTCGACCAAGGATGGCGCGCGTACCGGCACGGTCCCGGGTCTGACCAACGGCACGCCGGCGATCGTGGTCGTGCGCGCCACCAGTGGTCGGGGACCGGGCGCGATCAGCAACGCGCTGACCGTCACGCCGTCCGCCCCGGTCACGAGCACCCCGCCGGCTCCGGAGCCGACCCCGGAGGAGAAGGCGGACACCCCCCGGGTGCCGGCCACGGTCCCCACCACGTCGCTGACCCTGACCACCGACAAGGGTGACATCACCAGCGCCGCCCCGGGCGACGAGCTGGTCGTCATCGGCACGGGCTTCCGGCCGAACTCGACGGTGGCCATCGTCATCTACTCCGAGCCGCGGCTGCTGGGGACCGCGACCACCGATGGCAACGGCGACTTCCGCACGGCGGTGACCGTGCCGGCCGATCTCGCGGCGGGCCAGCACAGCCTGGTGGCTTCCGGCTTCGCGCCGGACGGCACGGAGCGCTTCCTCCGCCTGGACGTCACCGTCGCCGCACCCGCCGAGGACGAGACGACGGCGCCCACCGGCGCCGGCACCACGCTGGCCTCCACCGGTGCCGACATCGCCGTGCCGGTGGTGGGCGGACTGGTGGCGCTCGCCGCGGGTGGCGCGCTGCTGCGTGCCGCCCGCCGTCGCGCCGCCTGATCCGTACGGCCGCACGACGCATCTGGGGCCCGGGTCCCGCCCTCACCGGCGGGCCCGGGCCTCCGGCGTCCCACGGCGCGTCGGATCACGCTGAGCACCTGTTCCGTCACTTAACATCTGGCGAGGCGCGCCACGGGCGTGCACGCAGGCCGACGACCGGGGGCACGGTATGGCGGACCCGGACCGGGGACGGCGCGAGGACGACACCCGTCCCACGCAGCGGTGGGACCGCGTCGCCGAGCCCGACGTGGTGCCGGTGCTCGGTCGCCCGCCCGTACCGCCGGTATCCAGTCGCGCCGCCGCGCCGCGGTACGGCGCGCGCCCGGCCGGGGGTGGCAGCCCGGCGGGCACCGTCGCCGACGCCCCTTCGGCCGAACGCCCGTGGGACGACGGGCCGTGGGACGAGCACTGGGACCAGCTCGTCTCGGACGACGGGTCCTGGGACGACATCCCCTCGGACGGCGGCACCTCGGTCGATGGCTCCTGGGACGACCAGTCCTGGGACGACCCGTCGTGGGACGACGACGGCGAGGAGCCGGCCGGCGGCCCCCGGCGCCGCGAACCGCGGTGGCAGGTGGTGTCCCGCGGCATCGGCGAGCTGTTCGTGACGGCCGGTCTGGTGCTGCTCCTGTTCGTCGTCTACGAGGTGTACGTCACCGACCTGCTCACCGACCGCCGGCAGGGCCAGCTCAGCGCCGAGCTGCAGGAGCGCTGGGAGGACGCCCCCGCCGACGCCGGCCTGGTCCAGGTGGAGATCGGGGACGCGTTCGGCGTCCTGCGGATCCCGCGGCTGGGCGAGGACTACGCGCGCGTCATCCTCGAGGGGACCACCGAGAACGAGCTCTCGCAGGGCCCGGGCCACTACGCCGACACGGCGATGCCCGGTGAGCCCGGCAACGTCGCGCTGGCCGGCCACCGCGTGGGCAAGGGCTCGCCCTTCCTGGAGCTGGACGCGATGCGCGCCGGCGACCCGATCGTCGTGGAGACCGCCGACACCTGGTTCGTGTACCGGGTGCTGGGCGACCCGGCGACCGGCGACGTCGACGCCGACCCCAGCGGGATCCCCGGCATGCAGATCGTCAGCCCGAGCGACGTCTCGGTCATCGCCCCGACGCCGAACGCCGATGTCGCCGTCGGGCCGACGGGCTCCTACCTCACGCTCACGACCTGCCACCCGCGGTTCTCCGCGAAGCAGCGGCTGATCATCCACGCGGAGCTCGACGGCGCGGGCATCCCCAAGGCGGAGATGCCCGACGGCCCGCCGGCGTTGCGCGAGAGCTGACCGAGGAGGCTGCGATGTACGGCTGGATCTGGCGTTCCCTGCCCGGCGGGAGGGGCGCGAAGACGCTGGAGGCGCTGGTGCTGGCGCTCGCCGTCTGCGCCCTGCTGCTCTTCGTCGTCTTCCCCTGGGTGGAGCCGCAGCTGCCCTGGAACGACGTCACCGTCGACGGCTGACCCGGCTCACCCCCGGTCGAGCGCGCTCAGCACGGCGTCGAGCACCCGGGTCGCGCCGAAGCGGACGACGTCGTCGCTGACCAGCCCGGTCTCCGCCGCGGCGGCCCCGACCGCGGCCCGGGCGTCGGCGTCGTCCAGCCCGGCGGTGTTCAGCGCGACGGCGGCGACCCGTGCGGGGCGCACCCACCCGGCGGCCTGCTCGTAGCCGCGCACGATCTCGCCCAGCGACGGGAGCGCGGTGCCCGGGTAGTCGGCGATCGCGGTGCGCCCGGCCCGGTGGCACAGCACCAGCGCGTCCGCCGAGGAGCCGTGCAGCAGGCCGAGCGTCACCCCCGAGTAGGCCGGGTGGTAGATCGAGCCCTGGCCCTCCAGCCAGAGCAGATCACCACGGGTCGCCCCCTCGCGCACCAGCCGGTCGGCGGCGCCGGCGACGAAGTCGGAGATCACGTGGTCCACCGCCATGCCCCACCCCGAGATGGCGACCCCGGTCTGCCCGGTGGCCACGAACACCGAGCGCAGCCCGCGGTCCCGCGCGGCCTGGTCGAGCTCCAGGACGACGCTCATCTTCCCGATCGCGCAGTCCGAGCCCACCGTGTGCACGACCCGGGCCCCGACCGGCCCGGTAAGCGGCACCCCGAGGTCGTCCGGCACCGCCCGCAGGTCCCGGATCCGGACCCCGGCCGCCCGGGCGGCCGCCGCCAGTTCAGGATCGGCGCCCAGATCCGTGTGCAGCCCCGCCTCGACGTGCATCCCCAGGCGCAGCGCCGCGAGCAGCGTCCGCCGCCAGGCGTCGGTCAGCCGGCCCCCGAGCGGGGCCACGCCGAGCAGGACCGTCGTCGCGCCCAGTTCCCGGGCCGCCGCGACGTCGGCGACGACCGGCACGGGGCGTGCGCAGAACGGGACGACGTCCACCGCACGCTGCCCGGCGTGGACGTCGTCGATCACGCACACGACCTCACGGGCGCCGTAGCGCAGCACCCCGTGGGCGGTCTTGGCGTAGGACTCCGCGAGCTGGCCACCGGTGAGGACGGCGAGCCGTTCGGCGCTCACGTCGCATCCTCCGCGACGAGCCCGAGCCCCGGTGCGTCCGGCAGCACCAGCCGCCCGTCCCGCAAGCCCAGGCCGGTGAACGGCTCGTCGCTGATCAGCAGGTGGCCGTCCAGGTCGACCAGATCGGCGAGGGGGCCCAGCTGGGCGGCCTGCGCGATGCCGAGCTGCGACTCGATCATGCAGCCGAGCATCACCCGCAGGTCCAGCGCGGCCGCCGCGGCGATCATGCGGTGGGCCTCGCGGATGCCGCCGCACTTGGCCAGCTTCACCACGATGCCGTCCGCGTAACCGGCGACGCCGGCCACCGAGGCCAGGTCCTTGCAGCCCTCGTCCGCGAAGACCGGGAGCCGGCCGGGCAACTCGCGGTAGCGGGCGAACGAGTCCAGGTCGGCTGCCGGGAACGGCTGCTCGATCATCTCGACCCCCAGCTCGCGCAGCCGCGGCAGGAGGTCGCGGGCCTGGTCGAGGGTCCAGCCCTCGTTGCCGTCGATCCGCAGCGGGGCGTCGGTGACCGACCGGATGGCCTCCAGCCGGGCGAGGTCCTCCGGCCCGCCCACCTTCACCTTGTAGACGGCGAAGCCGGGGGCGCGCCGGACCCGGGCGGCGGTGTCGGCCACGGTCGTGATCCCGATGGTGAAGCTCGTCGGCGGGAGCACCCCGTCCAGCCCCAGCAACCGCCAGACCGGCAGGCCGTAGCGGCGGCCCACCCAGTCGTGCACCGCCCCGTCGAGGGCCATCTTCGCGCCCTGCGGGCCGTCCCAGGCGCGCAGCCGGCGGGCGATGCCCTCCAGGTCGCGCAGGTCGTCGCCGAGCAGCGCGCGCCCGTCCGCGGCGACGGCGTCGGCCATCGCGGGCACCGACTCGCCCCAGTAGGCCACCGGCGCGCCCTCGCCGTACCCGCGGACGCCCCCGTCGGCGACCTCGACCACGAGCACCTCCTCGGTGTCCACCGACGAGCGGGCGATGGTGAACGTGTCGCGCAGGCGCAGTGTCAGGCGACGGCAGGTGAGCTCCACGGGGTGAGTCTGGCGGGCCACGGCCAGGATGTCTCGAACAGGCAACGATCCTGCTCAGCGGTCGGTTCGGGTTGTCGGCCGGCAGCGACGGGGTCAAGGTCGGAGGTGGACGACCTGCCCCGACCCCGGAGGTTCCCGTGCGCACCACCCGACTCCTGTCCCTGGGCGCCGTCGGCGCGCTCGCCCTCTCCGCCTGCGGCGGCGGTGGGGAGAGCGTCGACACCGGTGGCGGCGGTGGCGGCGGCGGGGACAACGTGCTCGTGGCCGCGGTGAGCGCGCAGCCCGACAAGCTCGACCCGCACACGACGACGGCCTACCCGGCGTTCCAGATCCTGGAGAACGTCTACGACACCCTCGTCGTCCCGGCCGCCGACGACCTGACGATGGAGCCCAGCCTGGCCGAGAGCTGGGAGACCAGCGAGGACGGGCTGACCTGGACGTTCACCCTCCGCGAGGGCGTCACGTTCCACGACGGCAGCGAGTTCGACGCCGCCGACGTCGTCTACTCGTACAACCGGATCATCGACGAGGAGCTCGCCAACTCGTACCGGTTCGCCAACGTGGAGTCGGTCGAGGCGGCCGATCCGCAGACCGTCGAGATCACCGTCAGCCAGCCGACGCCCAACCTGCCGGCGCTGATCGGCGGCTTCAAGGGCATGGCGATCCTGCCCGAGGGCGCGGCCGAGGAGTTCGACCTCAACACCGAGGCGGTCGGCACCGGCCCGTTCCAGCTGGAGAGCTCGGACGCGAGCAGCACGGTGCTGACCCGGTTCGACGAGTACTGGGGCCAGGAGCCCACGCTCGACGGGGTCGAGTTCCGCTACATCACCGAGCCGGCCGCGGCGCTCACCGCGCTGCAGAACGGCGAGGTGCAGTGGACCGACAACATCCCGCCGCAGCAGATCGAGTCGCTGGAGGGCGACGACGCCGTCGAGCTGGCCACCACGCCCAGCGTCGACTACTGGTACATGAGCATGAACTACGACCGGGAGCCCTTCGGCAACCCGCAGGTGCGGCAGGCGATCGCCACCGCCATCGACCGCGCCGCGGTCACCGAGGCGGCCCGGTTCGGGGCGGCGCAGCCCAACCAGACCGCCATCCCCGAGGACAGCTTCTACTACTACGACTACGCCCCGTTCGAGCCGAGCGCCGAGGAGGCGCAGGCGCTGCTGGAGCAGGCCGGCGTCCAGACGCCCATCACGATGGGCCTGATGGTCACCGACGAGTTCCCCGAGACCGTCACCGCCGCGCAGGTCATCGCCAGCCAGCTGCAGCCGATCGGGATCAACGTGGACGTCCAGACCGTGGACTTCGCGACCTGGCTGGACCGGCAGAGCCAGGGCGACTTCGACGCCTTCATGCTCGGCTGGCTGGGCAACATCGACCCGTTCGACTACTACCACTCGCAGCACATCACCGACGGCTCGAACAACTACCAGGGCTACAGCAACCCCGAGGTGGACCGGCTGCTCACCGAGGCGTCGACGGAGACCGACGAGGACACCCGCAAGGACCTCTACGACCAGGCGGCGCAGCTCATCGTCGACGACGTCTCCTACGTGTACCTCTACAACCCTGACGTCGTGCAGGCCTGGGCGCCGGGGCTGTCCGGGTACGAGATCCGCGCCGACAAGGCGATCAACTTCGAAGGCGTGGAGTTGCCCTGACCGGCTACGTCCTCCGGCGGATCGGCCAGTCGGCGGTCGTCCTCGCCGGAGTGAGCGTCATCGTGTTCGGCCTGGTGCACCTCGTACCGGGCGATCCGGTGCGGCTCGCCCTGGGCACCCGCTTCTCGCAGCAGAGCTACGACGCCCTCCGCGAGCGGTCGGGGCTGGACCAGCCGCTGGTCGAGCAGTTCTTCGGCTGGTTCGGCCGGGCCCTGACCGGGGACCTGGGGGTCAGCTTCCGCAGCGGCGAGACGGTGACCTCCCAGATCGCCGAGCGGCTGCCGGCCACGTTGACGCTGGCGTTCGCCGCGATCCTGGTCGCCCTGCTCATCGCCATCCCGCTGGGCACGATCTCGGCGCTGCGCCCGCGCTCGCTCGTCGACCGGGTCGCCACCGTGATCAGCCAGTTCGGCATCTCGGTGCCCGACTTCTGGATGGGGATCGTGCTGATCCTGGTCTTCGCCGGGACGCTGGGCTGGCTGCCCTCGGGCGGGTACGTGCCGCTCAGCGAGGACCCCGGAGCCTGGTTCCAGCGGCTGCTCATGCCGGCGTTGGTGACCGGCGTGGTCTCCGGTTCGGTGATCACCCGGTTCGTCCGGTCCAGCATGCTGGAGGCCCTGGGCGCCGACCACGTGCGGACGGCGCAGGCCAAGGGGCTGCCGCAGCGGCAGGTCTTCTCCTGGCACGTGCTCCGCAACGCCCTGCTGCCACTGGTCACGGTGACCGGCGTGCAGCTGGCCTACCTGCTGTCGGGGGTGGTCGTCGTGGAGATCGTCTTCTCCTGGCCGGGGCTGGGTCAGCTGGCCCTGCAGGCGGTGCAGGCCCGCGACTACCCGGTGCTGCAGGGCGCCATCCTGCTGTTCGCGCTGGTCTTCCTGGTGATCAACCTCGTCGTCGACCTCCTCTACACCGCCATCGACCCGCGGATCCGCCGATGAGCATCCAGCCGACCCCCGGGCCGCCGCCCTACCAGGAGCCGAGCGGCGAGCGCCGCCCGGAGGCCCCCGAGGAGCCCCCGGGCGGATCGCCGCAGCGGGAGTCGCGGTCGGCGCCGCCCACGCTGCGCCCGGCCCGCCCGCGCTGGCGGGAGACGCTCGGCCTGCTGGCGCGCAACCCGACGGCGGCAATCGCCTCGGTGGTCCTGCTGCTGATCGTGGTCGTGGCCTTCTTCGACGACACGTTCGCCCCGGAGGGGGCCAACGAGATCTCGGTGACCGACCGGCTCCAGTCGCCCAGCTGGGAGCACCCGTTCGGCACCGACGACCTCGGCCGGGACATCCTCAGCCGGGTCATCCTCGGCGCCTCGGTGTCGCTGCGGGTGGGCTTCCTCGCCGTCGGCTTCGCGCTCGTCGTCGGCACCCTGATCGGCCTGCTCGCCGGCTACTACGGCAAGTGGATCGACGACGTCCTGATGCGGTTCATGGACATGCTCTTCGCGTTCCCCGCCGTGCTGCTGGCGATCGCCGTCCTCGCCGTCCGCGGACCCGGGTCGGGCAACACCGCGCTGGCGATCGGGATCGTCTACACGCCGATCTTCGCCCGGGTCACCCGCGCGAGCGTGCTGGGCGTGCGCGAGGAGGTCTACGTGCGGGCGTCGCGGTCGGTGGGGGCCTCGGACTGGCGGATCCTCACCCGGCACATCCTGCCGAACGCCGCGCCGCCGATCATCGTGCAGACCTCGATCAGCCTGGCGTTCGCGGTGCTGGCCGAGGCGGCGCTGTCGTTCCTCGGTCTGGGCACCCAGCCGCCCAACCCCTCGTGGGGGCTGATGCTGGCCGAGGGACGCGGCTACATCGACCTGGCCTGGTGGCTGGCGTTCTTCCCGGGGATGGCGATCTTCCTGACCGTGCTCTGCTTCAACCTGCTCGGCGACGGGCTCCGCGACGCGCTGGACCCGCGGCAGCGCACCCTGATGGCCGGGGGTGGCAAGTGAGCGGCGAGCCGGTGCTGGAGGTCGAGGACCTGCGGGTGCGGCTGCGCACCCCGCGCGGGCCGGCCGACGTCGTCAACGGGCTGAGCTACACCGTCGGCGCGGGGGAGACGGTCGCCGTGGTCGGGGAGTCCGGCAGCGGCAAGAGCGTCTCGGTGCTGGCGCTGCTCGGCCTGCTCCCCGCCCGGGTGGCGACGGTGACCGGCCGGGCGCTGCTGCAGGGCGAGGACCTGCTGACCATGTCACCCGAGCGGCTGCGCCAGGTGCGCGGCCCGGGCGCCGGCATGGTGTTCCAGGACCCGATGACCTCGCTGAACCCGGTGCTCACCATCGGCCGGCAGCTGGTCGAGGGCATCCGGGCGCACGGCGACGTCTCCAAGGCCGACGCCCGGACCCGCGCGGCGGACCTGCTCCGCGAGGTCGGCCTGCCCGATCCCGAGAAGGCGCTGGACCGCTACCCGCACGAGCTGTCGGGCGGCATGCGCCAGCGGGTGGTCATCGCGATCGCGCTGAGCAACTCCCCGTCGCTGCTGATCGCCGACGAGGCGACCACCGCGCTCGACGTCACGGTGCAGGCGCAGATCATCGACCTGGTCGAGAAGCTGCAGGCCGAGCACGGCACCGGCGTCATCTGGATCACCCACGACCTCGGTGTGGTCGCCGGGATCGCCGACCGGGTGCTGGTCATGTACGGCGGCCGGTGCGTGGAGGACGGCACTGTCGACGACGTCCTGGAGCGCCCGGCACACCCCTACACCCGTGGGCTGCTGGGCTCGCTGCCCGACCTGGCCGCACCGGTGGGCCCCGACGGCGAGGTGCCCGAGCTGACCGCGATCCCGGGTCTGCCGCCGCCCCCCACCGACCTGCCGCCGGGCTGCGTGTTCTGGCCGCGCTGCCCGGTGCGGGCCGATCCGCGCTGCGAGACGGAGCAGCCGCCGCTGGCGGTCGTCTCCCGCACCGCGGCCGGCGGGCCGGCGGGCGCGACCGCGTCGAGCGCCTACGCCGGCGAAGGGTCGGGGAAGGGCGCGGGGCTGCCGCACCGCGCGGCCACCTGGTGCACCGAGGGCACGGACGGGGGGAGCCCGGCATGAGCGAGGACGTGCTGGTCTCCGCCCGCGGCCTGGAGGTGCACTTCCCCGTCGGGGGCGGCGGCCTGCGCCGGGCGCCCGCGAGCGTGCTGCGCGCCGTCGACGGCGTCGACCTGGACATCCTGCGCGGCGAGACCCTGGGCCTGGTGGGGGAGTCCGGCTGCGGGAAGTCGACGCTGGGCAACGCGCTGCTGCGGCTGGTGCCGCCGACCGGGGGGACGATCACCTTCGACGGCACCGACGTCACCTCGCTGGACCGCCGCGGTCTCAAGGAGATGCGCCGCCGGGCCGGAATGGTGTTCCAGGACCCGTTCGCCTCCCTCGACCCGCGGCGCACCGTGGCCCAGACGGTGAGCGAGCCGCTGGAGGTGCACGGCCTGCGCTCGGGCAAGCGCGAACGCGCGGCGCGGGTGGGCGAGCTGCTGGAGCTCGTGGGCCTGGACCCGGTGGTGGCCGGGCGCTACCCGCACGAGTTCTCCGGTGGGCAGCGCCAGCGCGTCGGCATCGCCCGGGCGCTGGCGGGGGAGCCGGACTTCCTGGTCTGCGACGAGGCGATCGCCTCCCTCGACGTGAGCGTGCAGGCCCAGGTGCTCAACCTGCTGCGCCGGCTGCAGCGGCAGCTGGGGCTCACCCTGCTGTTCATCTCCCACGACCTCTCCGCCGTCCGGCACATCTCCGACCGGATCGCGGTCATGTACCTGGGGCGGATCGTGGAGATCGGGCCCGCGGCCGCCGTGGGCAGCGAGCCGCAGATGCCGTACACGCAGGCGCTGCTGTCGGCGGTGCCCGTGCCGCACCCGGCGCAGGAGCGGGCGCGGGAGCGGATCGTGCTGCACGGCGACGTCCCCTCGCCCTCCGACGTCCCCTCGGGCTGCCGGTTCCGCACCCGCTGCCCGTACGTCTTCGAGCCGTGCGACGACGTCGACCCGGCGCTGCAGCCGGCCGGGTCGCCCGGCCAGCTGGCCGCATGCCACCTGCACGGCGTCGCCGGCACCCCGGTGACGAAGACCCCGGAGGGCGTCACCGCCGACCCCTGAGGGTCGGGGTCAGACGGCGGGGCCGACCAGCCGGGGGCGGGCCGCGGCGATCCCGACGGCCGTCTGACCCAGGACCACGACCAGCAGGAGCAGCAGCCCCGGGACCCACTCCCCGGTGGCCTCGTGCAGCAGGCCGACGCCCAGCGGGCCGGTGGCGGCCAGCAGGTAGCCCACGCTCTGCGCCGACGCGGACAGCCGGCCGGTCTGGGCGACGTCGCGGGTGCGCTGCAGGATCAGCGCCATGGCCAGCGGGAAGGCCGCTCCCGTGCCGATGCCGTAGAGCAGCGTCCACAGCAGCGGGGCCGCGGCCGGGGCCACGAGCAGCCCCACGATCGCCACGATCACCGGCACGGTGCCGACCAGCACCCACCCCTGCTGGCCGGGGCGCCGCGCGGCCAGCGGCGGGACCACCAGGGAGGCGGGGACGCCCAGCGCGGCGGCGAGCGCCAGCAGGCCGCCGGCCGCGACTGGGGAGACGCCGGCCTCGGCCTGGAGGATGTCGGCCAGCCAGGTCAGCATCGCGTAGAACGAGAGCGACTGGAGCCCGAAGAACAGCGTGACGGCCAGCGCCACCCGGTCGCGCAGCACCGCGGTGCGGGCGCCCGAGGGGGCGGGCGGCGGAGGGGGGACGTCGCGCCGAGCACGGGCGAGCGCGGCCACGGCGACCAGGGCGGCCAGCACCGGCACGCCCCACAGCAGCAGGCCGACCACGGCGCTGCCGGCCGCGGCGGCCAGCGGTTGCGCCAGCCCGGCCCCGATGCTGGCGGACGCCGCCATGGAGGCGACGATCATCCCCACGACCACCGCGCTGCGCGCGCCGTACTCCGCACGCGCGACCGCGGGCAGCAGCACGTTGGCGATGGCGATGCCCCCGGTGAGCAGCACGGTGCCCACGTAGAGCCCGGGCGTGGCGGCCAGTCGCAGCAGGATCCCGATCGCCAGGAGGGCGACGCCGAGCAGCACGGCGCGGTGCACGCCGACGCGGCCGGCGAGAGCGGGGGCGAACGGTGAGATGAGCCCGAAGCAGACCAGCGGCAGGGCGGTGACGACGGCGAGCGCGCCCGTGGAGAGCGTCAGCTCGTCGCCGAGCTCCCCGAGGAGCGGGCCCACGGCGGCGAAGGGCGCGCGCAGGCAGAGCGCGACCAGGACCATCGCCACGGCCGGCAGGGCCAGCCGCCATGCGGGGCGGGTGCGGGTGCCGGTACCGGTCACGACCGGGAGCTGCGGCCGAGGTCGTGCTCGATCTGGGTGGCGGTCTCCAGCAGCGGCGGCACGTACTCGTCCTCCAGTTGCTCCAGCGAGGTGCGGCTGGCGCTGACCGAGAGGTTCACCGCGGCGACGACGGCGCCGCTGCGGTCGCGGACCGGTGCGGCGGCCGAGCGCAGCCCCTCCTCCAGCTCCTGGTCGACCATCGCGTAGCCCTGCGCCCGCACGGTGGCCAGCACGCGGCGCAGCTCCGCGGCGTCGGTGACGGTGCGCGAGGTCAGCGCGGGCAGCTCCGCCCGCGCCAGGTAGGCGTCGAGCTCCTCGTCGGGCAGGCCGGCGAGGAGGACCCGGCCCATGGACGTGGCGTGGGCCGGGAAGCGGGTGCCGACGGTGATCATCACGGTCATGATGCGCTTGGTGTGCACCCGCGCCACGTAGACGACGTCGTCGCCGTCGAGCACCGACAGGGAGGAGGACTCCTCGACCCGGGCGACCAGCGCCTCCAGGTGCGGCTGCGCGACCTCGGGCAGGGTGAGCCCGGACAGGTAGGAGTAGCCCAGCTCCAGGACCCGGGGGCGCAGCGAGAACTCCCGGCCGTCGGCGCGCACGTAGCCCAGCTGCACCAGCGTGAGCAGGAAGCGGCGGGCGGCCGCCCGGGTGAGCCCGGTGGCGCGGGCGACCTCGCTCAGCTGGAGCCTCGGGTGCTGGGCGTCGAAGGCGCGGATGACGGCGAGACCGCGGTCGAGGGACTGCACGAAGGTGCCGTCCCGGACGGGCACCGGCCGCTCGTCGGGCACGGAGGTCACGGCGCTCCTTCGGTCGGATCGGTGGTGAGCGGCATCACTGTACGGTGCGCATCGGGAACGCGAGTGCGGTATGCGCACGGATACGGCACGGTCACGACCGTTTGACGTGACGGCGCTCACGTGTCAGCGTTCCTCCGTTCACATCGCACACATGCGTTCGCATAGCGAACACATGTGACGCTCGGTCGTCATCGAAGGAGATCTCATGCGCCGCACCGTCGCTGCGTTCGTCACCGCGCCGCTGATGCTGGTCGCCGCCTGCGGCGGCTCCGACGAGGAGGCGGGCGGCACCACCGGTGGTGGCGAGGGCGGCGGGCTCGAGCAGGTGTCGGTCGGCGTCATCCCCATCGTCGACGTCGCGCCGATCTACCTCGGTGACCAGCAGGGCTTCTTCGAGGAGTGCGGCCTCGACCTGACCCTGGAGACCGGTCAGGGCGGCGCGGCCATCGTGCCCGCGGTCGTCAGCGGCCAGTCGCAGTTCGGCTTCAGCAACGTCACCTCGCTGCTGCTCGCCGCCAGCGAGGGCCTGCCGCTGCAGGTCGTCGCGAACGGCGTCGCCTCGACCGGTGAGCAGGGGGCCGACTTCGGCGCCGTCGTCACCACCCCGGACTCCGGCATCACCGGTGCCGCCGACCTCGCCGGCCGCACCGTGGCGGTCAACACGCTGAACAACATCGGGACGACGACGGTGCGCGAGTCGGTCCGGGCCGCCGGTGGCGACCCGGACAGCATCCAGTTCGTCGAGCTGCCGTTCCCGGAGATGCCGGCCGCCCTCGAGCAGGGCAACGTCGACGCCGCCTGGGTGGTGGAGCCCTTCCTGGCCCTGTCGACCGGTGAGGGCGCCCAGGTCGTCACGTCGAACTTCGTCGACACCGCCGACGACCTCACCGTGGCCACGTACTTCACCAGCCAGCAGTACGCCCAGCAGAACCCCGAGGCCGTCGAGTGCTTCAGCGACGCGATGGCGCAGTCGCTGGAGTACGCCCAGGAGAACCCGGACGCCGTCCGCGAGATCCTCGGCGAGTACACCCAGATCGACCCGGCCGTCGCCGAGCAGATGACGCTGCCGGCGTGGCCGGCCGAGATCAACCGCGACTCGGTGCAGACCCTGGCGGACCTCGCGGTCGAGGACGGGCTGCTCGACGAGGCGCCGGATCTGGACGCCCTGCTGCCGTGACCGGGTCGACCGCCACCCGGGCGTCGGCGGATCCCGCCGCCTCGCCGGCCCGCTCTCCGCAGGCGGGCCGGCGGCGGCAGGTGCCGGCCTGGGCCCTGGGGCTGCTGGGCCTGCTCGCGCTGATCGCGCTGGTCGAGATCGCGCCGCGGATCGGCCTGGTTCCGCGGCGCTGGTTCCCGCCGTCCTCGGAGATCGGCGCCGAGCTGCTCGTGCAGTTCGGCCGCCCGGAGTTCTGGACCGCGGTCCTGGACACCCTCGAGGGCTGGGCGATCGGCCTGGCGATCGCCGCGGTGGCCGGCGTGCTGCTCGGGCTGCTGCTCGGCACGTTCCGGTTCGCCCGCGAGTTCACCGCCTCCACCATCGAGTTCCTGCGCCCGATCCCGTCGGTGGCGCTGATCCCCATCGCCGTCCTGCTGTTCGGCAACGACCTGGAGAGCGAGCTGCTCCTGGTCGTCTACGCCTCCTTCTGGCAGATCCTCATCCAGGTCCTCTACGGCGTGCAGGACGTCGACCCGGTCGCGCAGGACACCGCGCGCGCCTACGGGCTGGGCCCCTGGGCGCGGGTGCGGCACGTCACCTGGCCACCGCGCTGCCGTACGTGATGACCGGGCTGCGCCTCGGGGCCGCCGTGGCGCTGATCCTCGCGGTCACCGCCGAGCTCGTCATCGGCACCCCGGGCCTGGGGCAGCTGCTCAACAACGCGCAGAGCAGTGGCGCGGTGGCGGCCACCTACGCGATCGTCGTCGTCACCGGGATCCTCGGCGTGATCGTCAACCTGGTCTTCCGGGCCGTCGAACGGCGGGCGCTGTCGTGGCACCCGTCCCAGCGAGCGGAGGTGGCGGCATGAGCGTGCTGCGTCGCGTGGCGATGACCCTCGGCCTGCCGGTCATCCTGCTCACCGCCTGGTGGTTCGCCAGCGCCGGGAGCACCAACTTCTTCTTCCCGCCGCTGTCGGAGATCCTCGAGAGCATGGTCGAGGAGTGGTTCGGCCCGCGCCTGGCCGCCGACGTCTGGCCGAGCCTCTACCGCCTGGCGGCCGGCTACGCCCTGGCCGTCGCGGTGTCCCTGGCCCTCGGCGTGCTCATCGGCACCTCCCGCACGGTGCGGGCGGTGACCGAGCCGGTGTTCGAGTTCTTCCGGGCCATCCCGCCGCCGGTGCTGGTGCCCATCTTCATCCTGCTGTTCGGCCTCGGCGACGGCATGAAGATCGTCGTCATCGCCTTCGGCTGCATGTGGCCGATCCTGCTGAACACCGTCGAGGGCGTGCGCGCCGTCGACGAGGTGCTCAGCGACACCGGCCGCGTGTACGGCCTCCGCGGCTGGTCCCGGCTGCGCCGCCTGGTGCTGCCCAGCGCCAGCCCGCAGATCTTCGCCGGGCTCCGCCAGGGGCTCTCGGTCGCGATCATCCTCATGGTCATCAGCGAGCTCTTCGCCGCGACCAACGGGCTCGGCTACGCCGTCGTCCAGGCCCAGCGCAGCTTCGCCATCGCGGAGACCTGGGCGGGCATGCTCATGCTCGGCCTGCTCGGCTTCCTGCTGGCCCTGCTGTTCCGGATCGTCGAGAGCCGGCAGCTCGCCTGGTACCACGGCCTGCGCCGCGCCCAGCGCTCCTCCTGACCTCCTTCACCACCTGGAAGGTTCCCCATGCTCGACGTCCGCGGCATCAAGAAGGTCTACGAGAGCAAGGACCGCACGGTCGAGGCCGTCCGCGACCTCACGTTCACCCTCCCGGCCGGGGAGCTCGCCTGCCTGGTCGGGCCCTCCGGCTGCGGCAAGACCACGCTGCTGAAGATCATGTCCGGCCTGCTGGAGCCGACGTCCGGCGAGGTCCGCATGGAGGGCGAGGTCGTCAACGGCCCCCCGCCGGGGATGGCCGTGGTCTTCCAGGAGTACGGGCGCAGCCTCTTCCCGTGGATGACGGTGCGAGAGAACGTCGAGCTGCCGCTGAAGCAGAAGAAGCTGCCCGCCGCCCGCCGCAACGAGCTGGTGGAGGAGTCGCTGGCCGCCGTCGGCCTGGCCGAGGCGCACGCGGCCTACCCGTGGCAGCTCTCCGGCGGGATGCAGCAGCGCGTGGCCATCGCCCGCGCGGTCGCCTACGAGCCGCACGTGCTGCTCATGGACGAGCCGTTCGCCGCTGTCGACGCGCAGACCCGCGCCGACCTCGAGGACCTCATCCGCGACCTGTGGCACAAGTTCGGCGTCACCACGCTGTTCGTCACCCACGACATCGACGAGGCGGTCTACCTCGGGCAGCGGGTGCTCATCCTGTCGAACTCGCCGACGGTCATCCGCGACGACCTGGTGATCGACCTGCCCGACGAGCGCGACCAGCTCACCACCCGCTCGTCCCCGCGGTTCGCCGAGCTCCGCGCGCGGGTCTACGAGCAGATCCACCGGCCCAAGGACGAGCCGGCCGAGGAGCCGGCGCAGCCGGTGGCCGCGAGTCCGGTGACCGGGCCCGCACCGGCCGCACCCGACCACTCGGGGTTCTGACCGCTCCCCGAGGGGCCCGGCGCGAGACGCGCGAAACGGGGCCCCGGCAGCTGCGCCGGGGCCCCGTTCGCCGTCTCTCGCGGGCTCAGCGGTTGGCGCGCTCCGCCTGGGCGAAGCCGGCGCGCAGGAACCTGTCGATGTCGTGCCACGTCGGTGCGGCGCGGTTGACCACCCGCTCGCGCCCGGCGTGGTTCGTCATCCACGTCGTGGAGACCTCGGCGCCGATGATGTCGTCGACCGAGTGGCCGGCGTCCGGCACGAGCGTGAACCTCGCCTCGTTCCCCTCGGCCGTCGTCGTGTCGTAGACGAGCCGGCTCTGGTTGTACGGCAGCAGCGGGTCGGCCAGGCCGTGGAGCACCCACACCGGGATCTCCTCGCCCTCGATGTAGCTGCTCGGGTCCGCGGCCTCGGTCTCCTCCGGGCACGCCTGGATGCTCAGCTGGCCCGGGAACTCCTCGCCGGCGCAGTGGATCAGCAGGCTCTCCGGGGACGTCGGGGCATCGTGGGGGTAGATCCCCGGCTGCATCGGCAGGTCGTTCTCCGCGGCGAACGTGTCCATGGAGAGGAAGTCGGTCGGCGGGAAGAACGGCACGGCCACCTGCACGGCGCTGGAGGTGCCGTCGACGCCCGTCTCCCCGGGCAGCTGCTCGATGTCGCTCGTCGTCGCGGCGAACGCCGCCGACCAGCCGCCCGAGGAGTTGCCCATGAACGCGAAGCGGTCCGGGTCGAGGCCGTACTGCGCGGCGTTCTCCCGCAGGTAGCGGACGGCGGCCCGCACGTCGTAGCCCTGCTCGGGGAACCGGGCGTCGGCGCTGGAGCGCACGTTGATGGTGGCGACGGCGTAGCCGCGGCCGGTGAACTCCTCGACGACGTCGAGCGCCTGCTCGCCGGTCTTCACGTCGTTGCTGAACCACGCGGAACCGGAGTGCCAGACGACCAGCGGCAGGGCGTGCCGGCGGGGGGTGCCGGGGAGGTGCAGGTCGAGCAGGTTACCCGGGGTGGCCGGGCCGTAGGCGAGGTCGCTGATCACGGTCGGCTCGGGAGCGGGCGGTGCCGCCTGGGCGGGCGTGGCCAGGGCCAGCACGACGGTGGAGGCGGCGGCGAGGCCGCAGGCGGCGGTGATCGCGCCCTGTCGTCGGGGCGCACGTGCGGTGTGCTGCATGGGATCCGGACTCCATTCCTGGTGGCGACGTTGCCGGTGCGGAGCGTGGGTGGTGTGAGGCTAGGCACACCCTCGGCCGGACACGAGGAGCAGCTTCCACTCACTGGAAACCGGCTGGGCCCGGGCGATGCGGCGCCGCCGCGGGAGTCGAGCGTGTGTGCCGATCGGCAGATCGAGCCGCGCTTCCTGCCGGTCCGCGCACGGCGTCCGGCGCCGGGTCGGCGCGGTGGGCCGGGAGCGGGCGTCCGGGATGACGCACTAGCCTCGACGGCGCCAGGAGGGCTCGCCTAGTGGCCGATGGCGGCGGTCTTGAAAACCGCTAAGAGGTAACCCCTCTTCGTGGGTTCGAATCCCACGCCCTCCGCGCTGCGGTGCCGCAGGGCGTCGTCACCTCGCCCCGGCACGTCTCCGCGCTGCCGCCTGACCTGCGGCGGATCCCACCCCACACCCGATCGTCCCAGACAGTGGGACGCTGCCGGGTCGGATCCGGCGGTCCGGAAACTGTTTCGCAACGGTAAAGAGCCTGGTCGGATCCGTAGTCGCCCCCCGCGGGGTGCGGCCCCTGCGTAACCGGGCGGTGTCGATATGTAGACACACGTGCAGGCCGCATCTAACGTCCCGCTCGACCGTCCGCGAGCGGCCGCCGGTGGCCCCCCACCGTCCGGCTGGACGGTCTTCCTCCGAACGCAGGAGAACCATCCTTGAAGAGAGCTCTGGCCGTCGTCGCCGGTGCCGCCCTGGTCATGGCGGTTCCCGTGACGGCTTCCGCCGCACCCCCCGCAGAAGACGCCCCCGCGACCCCGCAGCGCGCCCACGACCTGCCCAACCCGCTCGCCGAGACGCAGCAGGCGCTGCGTGCCGAGGCACTCGAGCAGGTGCTCACCGGGCAGGCCACGCCGCGCGGCAACAACAAGGTGGTCGAGGTCGCCCGGGGCCGCTACGTCGAGCTGGCCCAGGAGGACAGCGACGCGATCTGGACCGTCCTCGGCGAGTTCAGCGACCTGCCGCACAACTCGATCCCGGAGCCCAAGCGGTCGGTGGACAACACCACCATCTGGACCCCGGACTTCTCGCAGGGCTACTTCGACACCCTGCTGTACAGCTCCGAGCCGGGCGTCAACTCGGTGGCCAACTTCTACGAGCAGCTCTCCTCGGGCCGCTACACCGTGACCGGCGAGGTCGAGGACTGGGTGCAGGTGCCCGGCACCGGCGCCTCCTACGGCGACAACGACCTGGGCGACAGCGCCGTCTGGGGCTTCATCAACGACTCGGTCAACACCTGGTACGCCAACCAGCTGGCCGCCGGCAAGACGGCCGAGCAGATCGACGAGTACCTCTCGCAGTTCGACGTCTGGGACCGCTACGACTCCGACGGCGACGGCAACTTCGACGAGGCCGACGGCTACATCGACCACTTCCAGGCCGTGCACTCCGGCGAGGGCGAGGAGGTCGGTGGCGGCGTCCTCGGCGACGACGCCATCTGGAGCCACCGCTGGTACAACCAGACCAACCGGATCGGCACCGCCGGCCCGACGGTCAACGGTGCGGTCAACCCGCTCGGCGGCACGCAGGTCGGTGGGTCGAAGTACTGGATCGGTGACTACACCGTCGAGCCCGAGAACGGCGGCGTCGGCGTCTTCGCCCACGAGTTCGGCCACGACCTCGGTCTGCCCGACCTGTACGACACCTCCGGCAACAGCGGCGGCGCGGAGAACAGCACCGCCTTCTGGACGCTGATGAGCTCCGGCTCCTACGGCAACTCCGGCCGCCCCGAGGACGGCATCGGCACCCAGCCGATCCACATGGGCGCCTGGGAGAAGCTGCAGCTGGGCTGGCTCAACTACGAGGTGGTGCAGCCCGGCGAGAGCGCGAACCTGCGCCTCGGCCCGGCGGCGTACAACTCCAAGGAGAACCAGGCCGCCGTCGTCGTCCTCCCGGACAACGAGGTCACCACCACGATCGGCACCCCGTTCGAGGGCGAGGACTTCTGGTACTCCGGCTCGGGCGACAACCTCGACCACAGCATGCTGGCGCCCAAGCCCGCAGGGGCGGCTGAGCTGACCGCCCAGGTCAAGTACGAGATCGAGGCGGACTGGGACTACGCGTACGCGGTGTACACCACCGACGGCGGGGCCACCTTCACGTCGATCCCGACCAACCTGTCGACGACCACCGACCCCAACGGCCAGAACTTCGGCCACGGCATCACCGGCAGCACCGGTGGCGAGTGGGTCGAGCTCACGGCCGGCCTGGCGGGCGTGCCCGACGGGGCGCAGGTCGGCTTCCGGTACTGGACCGACGGCGCGGCCACCGAGCCGGGCCTGCAGGTCGACGCCGTGGCCATCGACGACGCACCGGTGACCGACTGGACGCTGGACGGCTTCGAGCTGACCACCGGTACGACGACGAACTCGTACTTCAACGCCTACATCCTCGAGAACCGGGCCTACACCGGCTACGACACGGGGCTGAAGACGGGGCCGTACAACTTCGGTGACCCGCGGCGTCCGGACTGGGTGGAGCACTTCCCGTACCAGGACGGCCTGCTGATCAGCTACTGGAACACCCAGTACAACGACAACAACGTCGGCGCCCACCCCGGTGCGGGCCTCGTCCTCCCGGTCGACGCCCACCCGGGCCTGCTCTACGAGCCGACCGACGACGAGGGTGAGGACCGCACCAACGGCGAGAGCTGGCGGCCGCGGGTCCAGTCCTACGACTCGACCTTCGGGCTCCAGCCGACGGACAAGCTGACGCTGCACGACCCGGACACCGGCGTGGCCGGCCGGGTCGGCGGTCTCCCGGCCGTCCGCACCTTCGACGACACGCTCGACTGGTGGGTGGCCCCGGGCGAGCAGCCCGACGCCAACGGCTGGACCGGCGTCGACGTGCCGAAGACCGGCACGACGATCACCGTCACCGGCATGAGCGCGCAGGGTGCGCTCATGCAGGTCCGGGTCAACTGACCCGGTAGCGCAGCACGCGAACGGCCCGCCGGCACCCGCCGG
Organism: Blastococcus sp. SYSU DS1021; assembly: GCF_054050995.1. Taxonomy (NCBI): domain Bacteria; kingdom Bacillati; phylum Actinomycetota; class Actinomycetes; order Geodermatophilales; family Geodermatophilaceae; genus Blastococcus; species Blastococcus sp. SYSU DS1021. The sequence goes on from NZ_JBJHAL010000026.1 coordinate 44,334, forward strand.
CGGGCCGTTCCGCGTCCCCGGGACGGTGCGCCGGGCAGCGACGTGCGGGCGCGGCGCGCGACCCCCCGGGGACGGCGCCCGCAGCGCGCATCGCGGCCCCTCGGCGCGGCCGCCCGACATGCCGGGCGGCAGCGCCGGCGAGGGGTGACCGGTCCGACCGCCGACGGCATCCACGCTGGTCGACGCGGTGCATGTCGACATGGCGGTGGCCCGCGGGACGGGTCACCGTGCCGCGGCAGGGGCGGTCGCAACGATCCGGTGACGGGCCTTCCGGTGAGGCGCCGAACCCGCCGATCGCGGGGTCGGTGCGCCGTAACTTCTCCCGTGATCGCGGCACCTTCCCCGGTCGCGACGAGGCACGGAGGAGTTTCCCGGTGATCATGGGCACGATGCTGCTGTGGCCCGCCGCGGCGGTGCTCGGTTTCCTGCTGTGCACCGCGGTCGTGGTCGCGCTCGGCGCGAGCTCCACCGCCCGGTACGAGTACGCCGGCGCGGCCGCCACCCAGCAGGTCCAGCGCGCGGCGGCGAGGGCCGCCGGCACCCACCCGGCCGGGCGCCGCGCCGCCCCCGCCCCGGCCGGGCGCGGGACCCAGCGGAGCCCCCAGGCGGTCGCCCTCGCCGTCCGGCCCGCCGCGGCGCCCGTGCCCGCGCGGCCGGCCGGCCCCACTCCCGGGGCCGCCAACGGCTGGTGGCTGGTCGACGGGTCGGCGCAGGCCATGGCCGGCCCCTTCGCCGACCGGATCGACGCCGACTGGGCGGCGCTGGCGGGTGAGCTGGCGGCCGTGACCGTGTTCGGCGTCCCCCGGGCCGACGGCACGATCGCCCCGCGCCCCTCGCCGGCGGACCGGGTCTGGCTGACCGAGCTCGGCGACCAGCTCGACCGGCTCCCCGAGGACTGGGACGCGCTGCTGAGCGACACCGACCCGCTGACGACCCTGGTCGTGGAGGTCGCGGCGGCGCTGGTCGAGGCCGGGCTGCCGCTGCACGACGCCGCCGGGAGCGGAACGTCGGGCGGCGTCTGCCTGGTGCCCGAGACCGCGTCCTGCGGGGTGCTGGTCAGCTGGCGGACGCACGACCGGATGGGCGTGCAGCACTCGCGCGGCGAGGCGGCGCACGTGGTCGTGCAGGAGGTCATGGCCGCCGCCCTCGCCGACACGCTGGCCGAGCTCGGCTTCGTCGTCCAGACCGTCGGGGCGACCGGGGTCACCCTGGTGACCGCGCTGCGCTGAGCGCCGCTCCCACGAGGCGACGCGGAACCGGTGGCGAACGCTCGGTGAACGCTGCGTCCGGGCCGTAACCGCGGGCCGGGCCGCTCAATGGACGGGCCGTGATCACCCGCACGCCGCCGTTCTCCCGCCGCACCGCCCTGCAGCTGGCCGCCGTCACCGGCGCCGGAGTCGCAGGCGCGGTGTCCGCAGGACCCGCTGCCGCCGCGCCGGCCCCCGCCCGCATCCCGGGGCCGTTCGCGCACGGGGTCGCCTCCGGCGATCCGCTGCCCGACGCCGTGGTCCTCTGGACCCGCGTGACGCCCGACGCCCGGTCGACGCCGGGCTCCGGTGCCGGCCCCGTCGTCGAGGTCGGCTGGGAGGTGGCCACCGACTCCGCTTTCCGCCGCGTCGTCCGCCGGGGCCGGGTCCGCACCGGCCCGGCGACCGACCACACGGTGAAGGTGGACGCCGCCGGACTGCGGCCGGGCACCGGCTACTGGTACCGCTTCAGCTGCCGGGGGGCGACCTCCCCGGTGGGCCGCACCCGCACGGCGCCCGCCACCGGTGCCGCCGTGCCGCGGCTGCGCATGGCGGTGGTCTCCTGCGCCAACCTGCAGGCCGGCTGGTTCACCGCCTACCGGCACCTGGCCGCGCGCGGGGACCTCGACCTCGTGGTGCACCTGGGTGACTACCTGTACGAGTACGCGCCGGGGGAGTACCAGGCGCGTGACGTCGTCGTCCGGCCGCACGACCCGCCGCACGAGATCGTCACCCTCGCCGACTACCGGCGCCGGCACGCCCAGTACAAGGCCGACCCCGACCTGCAGGCCCTGCACGCCGCCGCGCCGTGGGTGGTCACCTGGGACGACCACGAGAGCGCCAACGACGCGTGGTCCGGCGGCGCGGAGAACCACACGGAGGGCGCCGAGGGCGCCTGGCCGGCTCGCCGCGGGGCCGCCCAGCAGGCCTACGCCGAGTGGATGCCGGTGCGCTACACGCCGGGCGGCCGGCTCTACCGGCGGCTGCGCTTCGGCCGGCTGGCCAGCCTGTCGATGCTCGACCTGCGCACCTACCGCGACCAGCAGGCCGCCTCACCGCTCGACCCCGCCCTCGGGGACCCCGGCCGCACGCTGACCGGGCCGGAGCAGCTGGAGTTCCTGCTCGACGGGCTGGCCGACGACGCGGTGCAGTGGAAACTGGTGGGCAACCCGGTGATGATCGCGCCGGTGCGGTTCCCGAACGGGCTGGACCTGCGGGCGACCCAGGCGATCGCCGGCCTGGTCGGCGTGGACCTCCCGCGGGTGACCGGCCTGCCCTACAACGTCGACCAGTGGGACGGCTACCCCGCCGAGCGGGACCGGGTGCGGGCGCACCTGCGCGACCGCGCGCTGCGCGGCACCGTCTTCCTCACCGGTGACATCCACTCCGGCTGGGCGGCCGAGCTGCCGGCGGACGACGCGACCTACCCGCTGACGCGCGACAGCCTCGGCGTGGAGCTCGTGTGCACCTCGGTGACCAGCGACAACCTCGACGACATCCTCGGCACCCCGCCCCGGACGACGTCCCTGGCGGTGGAGACCGCGATCCGGTTGGCCAATCCGCACGTGAAGCACCTGGACTTCGACTCGCACGGCTTCTCGGTCCTCGACGTCACCCCGGAGGCGGTCCAGATGGACTGGTACGTCCTCACCGACCGCACCGATCCGGCGTCGGCCGCGGTCTGGTCGACGTCCTGGCGGACGCCGGCCGGCACCGGCCGCGTCGAGCGTGCGCCCCGGCGGCTGGCGTGAGCGGCCCGGCGCAGGGGATGGACCGCCGGCAGTTCCTCCGGGTCACCGCCGCGGGCGGCGCGGCCGTCGTCCTGTCGACGGCGCTCGGGGCGCCGCGGGCCCGGGCGGCCGACCGGCTGCGGGTCTACGTGCTGGTCGTCGACGGGACGCGACCGGAGGAGATCACCCCGCTGCTCACGCCGAACCTGCACCGGCTGAAGACGGGGGGCACCTGGTTCCCGTCGGCGCGCTCGCTGCCGGTGATGGAGACCATCCCCAACCACGTGATGATGATGACCGGCGTCCGGCCCGACCGGTCCGGGGTGCCGGCCAACTCCGTGTACGACCGGGCCGAGGGCGCCGTCCGCGACCTGGACCGCCCTTCGGACCTCCGCTTCCCCACGCTGCTGGAGCGGGTGAACGCCACCGGCCGCACCACGGGCACCGTGCTGTCGAAGGAGTACCTGTACGGGATCTTCGGTGAGCGGGCCACCTACCGCTGGGAGCCGTTCCCGGTCATCCCCGTCACCGGGCACGCGCCGGACGCCGCGACCACCGACGCGCTGATCGCGATGGTCGACGAGGCCGACCCCGACCTTGTCTTCGTCAACCTCGGCGACATCGACCGGGTCGGCCACAGCGATCTGACCGGCAGCACCCTGCGGGTGGCGCGCGCTCTCGCGCTGGGCAGCACCGACCTGCAGGTGGGCCGCTTCGTCGCGCACCTGCAGCGCACCGGCCGGTGGGCCGGCAGCGTGCTGGTGGTGCTCGCCGACCACTCGATGGACTGGTCGGTGCCGACGAACCTCGTCTCGGTGGACGCCGTCCTGCGGCCGCGCCCGGACCTGCGGCAGTCGGTGCAGATCGCCCAGAACGGAGGCGCGGACCTCCTCTACTGGACCGGCCCGGCCGCGCAGCGGGCCGCTGGGCTGGCGGAGGTGCGGCGGCTGGTCGCCGCACACCCCGGCGTGCTGTCGGTGCACCGGCCGGCGGAGCTGCGGCTGGGGCGGGAGGCCGGCGACCTGGTCGCCTATTGCCGGGCCGGCTGGCGCTTCACCGACCCGACGCCGCTGTCCAACCCCATCCCCGGCAACCACGGGCACCCGGCCACCGAACCGATCCCGTTCCTGGTGGCGGGCGGGCACCCCCTGGTGCGGGCGGGCGCGGTCAGCGGGGCGCCCGCGCGCACGGTGGACGTCGCGCCGACCGTCGGCGCGCTGTTCGGCCTGGGTGCACCGCGGGGCGGGTACGACGGCGCAGCGCGCACGGAGGCGTTCACCCGGCTGTCCGGGCGGCGGTAGCCCCTCGCAGCGGGGGGTTGCCCACCCCTCGGGGGGACGCGGCGCTCCGCTGCCGGGGTCGCCGTGCCGATGCGGGGGAGGTGACCTTCCCGCCGTCGCTGCGAGCACGCGAGCCCGCCGCTGCCGCGCGCACGGCCGTCGTCGTCCTGGCCATCTGCGCCGGGATGCTGGCGCTGGTCGGACTGTTGGGGCCCGCCACGGACGGCGACGCGAGCCCGGCGGTGGTCTGGGCCTGCGTGATCGGGCTGGCCGGGGTGGCGGCCCTCTTCCACGTCGTGCCCGCGGAGCGCCTGGACCGCGCCGGCGCGTTCGTCGTCCTGGCCGTCGGCGGGGTGGCGGTGCTGTGCGTCCTGGCCGTCGTGAACGGGGGGACGTCGACCCGCGCGCAGGCGTTCCTGGCGTTCGTCGTGCTCTACGCGGGCTTCCACCCGCGGACGGCGGGCGCGGTGGTCGCCACGGTCGTCGCGGTGGCGGCCGGCGGGGTCATGCTGTTCGACGCCGCGCCCTTCAGCGGTGCCCTCACCGACTTCGCGTTCTTCGGCGCCATGCTGGGTGTGATCGGCGGTCTGCTCATCCGCTCCACCGACAAGCAGGAGCGCCTGGTGGCGGCGCTCCAGGAGCAGGCGGACGTCGACGCGCTGACCGGGATGGTCACGCGGCGGGTGCTCGACGAGGCGCTGGAAACCGGGGGCGCCGGCGCGGCGTCGTCCCAGGGCACCGCGCTGCTGCTCATGGACGTCGACCGGTTCAAGATGATCAACGACGTGCACGGCCACCTGGCCGGCGACGACGCCCTGGTGCACCTGTCCACCGTGATCAAGCAGCAGATCCGCGCCGCCGACGCGCTGGTCAGCCGGCTCGGCGGGGACGAGGTCGCCGTGCTGCTGCGCGACTGCTCGCGGGCCACCGCGGTGCGCCGCGCCGAGCAGCTGCTGGACGCCGTGTGCGGGGCGCCCCTGGTGCTCTCCGACGGGAGCAGCCTGGGCATGTCGGTGAGCGTCGGGGTGTCGCACCTCGCCGGCGCGGCCACCGATCTGCGTGAGCTCTACGCCGCCGCGGACGTCGCCCTGTACACCGCCAAGCGCGCCGGGCGGGGCCGGGTGGAGGTCGCGGCGGCCTAACCGGCCGGCGAGGGGAGGCGCAGGGAGCGGGCGGCGCCCGCGAGCGCCCGCAGGCTGAGCCGGCCGTCGGCTAGGCCGAGGTCGACCACGTCGTCGAACACGCCCTGGGAGCCGGCGGCGGCCCGGAACACCGAGTCCATCAGCGCCGGCCAGCGGCTCAGCCGGGAGGCCACCGACGAGTGCCGGAGGTGGCGGCCGAGCCGGTCGGCGAGCGCGCGCCGGTAGGCTGCGCCCGCGTCCGCCCCCCGGGTGGCGGCCTGCCCGGCGAGGGCGCCGGAGAGCACGGCGTAGAAGATGCCCTCACCGGTCAGCGGGTTGATCAACGCGGCGGCGTCACCGGCCAGGAGCACCCGCCCATCGGGCTGGCGGGGCCGGCCGGTGCTCAGCGGCAGCCGGTGGGCGCGGAGCTGCTCGGGCTCGGCTCCCGGCAGCAGCCGGTGCATGCCGGCGACGAGCTCGACCCGGGTGGCGCCGCCGGACACCAGCTCCCCGTACCCGACGTTGGCCCGTCCGTCGCCCAGCGGGAAGGACCACGCGTAGGCCGGCCAGCGCTGGTCGGTGGTCGTGATGACCTGGACGCCGCGCTGCCCGGGGGGCTCGGGGGCGTAGCCGCGGAGGGCGACGGCGAGCTGGTCGGGCCGGTTGCGCCGGGTGCCCAGCGCCCGGCGCACCACCGACTCCGCGCCGTCGGCGCCGATCAGCACCCCGGCGGTGACGGACCCGTCCACCTCGACCGCGTCGGCGTGCACCGCGATCCGCCGGACCACGTGCCGGCGCAGCACCGCCCCGGCGTCGCGGGCGGCCGCGATCAGCCGCGCGTCGAGCACCGCCCTGGGGATGACGTGGGAGGGCCGGGCGGTGGCCCGCTCGACCGTCGTCCCCCCGGGCGACCGCAGCCGCAGCCGCGGCACCGGCGGGAAGCCGGCGGTGAGGGCGGCCGGGCGCAGGCCGAGGCCGGCGAGGACGTCGAACGCCTCGGCGGCGATGCCGTCGCCGCACACCTTGTCCCGGGGGAACTCGGCGCGGTCGAGCACCAGCACCCGCGCCGAGGGCCGGGCCCGACGGGCGGCCAGGGCGGCGGCGGCACCGGCCGGCCCACCACCGACGACGACGACGTCCCAGTGCTCCACCCGTCCGACGCTAGGCAGTGGAGGGGCTCACCGCGCGACCGACCGCGGGACGCCGTCCCAGTTCTGGGAGAGCAGCCGCCGCCAGCTGTCCAGGTCGTGGTGCGCCGGTTCGGTCGTGGCGACGAAGTCCAGCAGCACGTCGCAGAAGCGGTCGGGCTCGTCGAGGTGCGGCCAGTGGCCCGCGTCCTCGAACACCTCGATCCGCGCCGACGGGACCGCGGCCCGGACCGGCTCGGCGTGCTGCGCCGGCACGATCGGGTCGCGACCGCCCCAGATGACCAGCATCGGCACGGAGTCGGCGAGGTACAGCCGGTCCAGCGCGGTCACCGCCTGCCCCCGCACGTCGACCGCCCCGCGCAGCGTGCGCAGGAACGCCCGCCGCGCCTCGGCGTCCTGCAGGGCCAGCAGCGCGTCGCCGGCCTCGGCGAGGTCGCGCACCCGCCGCCAGCCGGCGAGCGCCCCGAGCTGGTCGACGGCCCGCAGCCCGATGCGCAGCGGGCCGGAGATCCCGGCCAGCGCGGTGACCACGAGCTCGGCCCCGGGCAGGGTGGCCGCCCGCAGCCCCGCGGAGAGCTCCGAGCCCAGCCCGCCGCTGCCCACGAGCGCCAGCCGTTCGCAGCGCTCGGGGAACTGGTAGGCGAACTGCAGGGCGATGCCGCCGCCCAGCGAGTGCCCCACGACGGTGGCCCGTTCGACGTCGAGCACCGCGAGCAGGTCGCGCACGCCGTTGGCGTAGCCCGCGATCGAGTAGTCGCCGCGCGGCTTGTCCGAGTCGCCGTGCCCCAGCAGGTCGGGGGCGATGACGGTGTGCGACTCGGCGAGGCGGTCGATCACCCCGGCCCACGTCTGGCAGTTGTTCCCGATGCCGTGCAGCAGCAGCAGCGGCGGGCCGTCTCCCGCGCGGAGAAAGGCCCGCTTGTGCCCGTGGACGATCCGCGACTCTCGGACCTGACCGGTTGCCACGGCCCCAGTGCACCACGGTTCTTGTTGCTCTGCAGTCACGACGGCGCTGGTCAGGCCGGTGCGGGTGCCGTCCACTTCCGCGGCGGGTGCTCGTAGCCCTCGACGAACCGCAGCAGCCCGGCGGCGTCGCGGACCACGCCCAGCGCGTCGAGCCGGGGGCCGTCGAGGTAGCCGTCGTCCACCATGCGGCGGAGCTGGGCCAGCAGCGGCTGCCAGAACCCGTCGACGTCCAGCAGCGCCGCCGGCTTGGCGTGCAGCCCGAGCATGCCCCACGTCCAGGCCTCGAACAGCTCCTCCAGCGTGCCGGCGGCGCCGGGGAGCGCGACGAACGCGTCGGACAGGTCGGCCATGCGCGCCTTGCGCTCGTGCATGGAGGAGACCACCTCGAGCCGCGGGAGGCCGGGGTGGGCCAGCTCGTCGTCGACGAGGTGCTGCGGGATCACGCCGACGACCTCACCGCCGGCGGCGAGCGCGGCGTCGGCGACGACGCCCATCATCCCGACGCGCCCCCCGCCGTAGACGATTACGACGCCGGCCTCGGCCAGCCCGGTGGCGAAGGACGCGACGGCCTCCGCGTGGGCCGGTGGCCCCGCGTGGGACCCGGTGAAGACGGCGATCCGCACCGGACGAGGCTATGCCGGGTGCCGGCGCGAGCTGCCGTCGACCCCGTCCCGGGCACCGCCGCGAGCCTGCGAGCGGTCTGGAGGACGGGGTCCTTCCTCAGCCGCCGTAGTAGCGGTAGACGGGCTCGGCGATGCAGACGGGCTTGTCGCCGCCCTCCCGCTCGATGACCGCGGCCAGCGTCAGCTGCAGGCCGCCGGCCACCTCCTCGACCGACTTCAGGGTCGCGGTGAGCCGCACCCGGGAGCCCACCGGGACGGGGGAGGGGAAGCGCACCTTGTTCAGGCCGTAGTTGACACCCATCACCGTGTCGGTGACGACGAGGACCTGCGAGGAGAGCGGGGCCAGCAGGGACAGCGTCAGGTACCCGTGGGCGATCGGGCCACCGAACGGGCTCTCCTTCTTCGCGCGCTCGACGTCGACGTGGATCCACTGGTGGTCGCCGGTCGCCTCGGCGAACTGGTTGACGTGCTCCTGGGTGACCTCGTGCCAGTCGCTGGTGCCGAGCTCCGTGCCGATCAGCCCGTTCAGCTCGGCCATGGTCGTGGTGGTGCTCACGTGGTCGTCCTTCCCTGGGGTGGGCGGTGTTCCTGGGGACACTCTGCCTCTGATCACCAGGGCACTCAGAGGCAGAGGGTTCCGCCGCACACCTTGCCCGGCCCGGCGCGACGGCGCGCGTGCGGGTGCGGCGGGTGCGGATGTCCTCTCCCGGGATGCTCGTGCCCTGCCCGCGGGGGTGGGCAGGGCACGAGTTCCGGCGGGGTGCCCCCGGCGGCCGCCCGCGCGAGCGGGTTCACTGGGCGGGTGCTCGCCTCGACCGACGGCTGGACCGCCTGCAGCCAGGGGCACCGTCACTGGGGGCGGGCCGGCGCGGCCGGCCTGCTGATCCACCGCGACGGTCCCGACGGCGTCGAGCTGCTGCTGCAGCACCGGGCCTGGTGGTCGCACCACGGCGGCACCTGGGGGACGCCGGGCGGCGCGCTGCACGTGGGCGAGTCGGCGGCCGACGGTGCGCTGCGCGAGGTGGCCGAGGAGCTGGGGCTGACGGCCGGCGACGTCGTGCTGGGCGCGCAGTCGGTGGACGACCACGGGGGCTGGGCGTACACGACGGTCCTGGCCCGGCCGGCGCGCCGGTTCGAGGCGGTCGACCTCCGGCTGGACGGGGAGAGCGACGGCGTGGCGTGGGTGCCGCTGGCGGGCCTGGCCGCGGTGGCCCTGCACCCGGGGCTGGCCGCCTCGCTGGACCGGCTGCGGCCGCTGCTCGCCGGCGACGACGCGTAGCCGGGTCCTGGGCGGCCCTCCCGGCGGGGGTGGGTGACCGGCGGCTGCCGGTCCACCCCGCCCCGCGGGTTAGGTTCGGCGCATGAGCGCCCGCGACGACGTCTCCGAGATCTTCGACAGCTCCGCGTGGGCGCCGGTCGAGGGCTTCGACTTCAGCGACATCACCTACCACCGGGCGGTGGACGCCGGCGTCGTCCGCATCGCCTTCGACCGCCCGGAGGTGCGCAACGCCTTCCGGCCGCAGACCGTCGACGAGCTGATCACCGCGCTGGAGCACGCGCGGCTCTCCACCGACGTGGGGTGCGTGCTCCTCACCGGCAACGGGCCGAGTCCGAAGGACGGCGGCTGGGCGTTCTGCTCCGGGGGCGACCAGCGGGTGCGCGGGAAGTACGGCTACGAGCACGACAAGGGTCGCTCGAGCGGCCGGCTGCACATCCTGGAGGCCCAGCGGCTGATCCGCTTCATGCCGAAGGTCGTCGTCTGCGTCGTCCCGGGCTGGGCCGCCGGCGGTGGGCACAGCCTGCACGTCGTCGCCGACCTCACCCTGGCCAGCGCCGAGCACGCCCGGTTCAAGCAGACCGACGCCGACGTCGGCAGTTTCGACGGCGGCTTCGGCTCGGCCTACCTCGCGCGGCAGGTCGGGCAGAAGTTCGCCCGCGAGATCTTCTTCCTGGGCGAGGAGTACACCGCGGCCGACGCCCACGCCATGGGCATGGTCAACCGCGTCGTCCCGCACGCGGAGCTCGAGGCCACCGCCCTGGAGTGGGGCAAGAGGATCGTGGCCAAGAGCCCGACCGCCCAGCGCATGCTCAAGTACTCGTTCAACCTGATCGACGACGGCCTGGTCGGGCAGCAGCTGTTCGCGGGCGAGACCACCCGGCTGGCCTACATGGCCGAGGAGGCCGTCGAGGGCCGCGACGCCTTCCTCGAGAAGCGGGACCCCGACTTCGGCCGCTTCCCCTGGCATGTCTAGCGGAAGGACCCCTCCTCCCCACCCCTCGCACGTCCAGGGCGGTGCCCTGGACGGGGCCATAACCTGTCATCCATGAGGAGTTCGAAATGATCGTCGAGGTGATGACGGGCGCCGACGAGCGACCCGAGGCGCGGGTGGTCGACGTCGAGGACCTGGGCCGGCTGCACCTGGCCCTGGGGGCGGTCACCGACGAGGAGGCCGCCGAGGCGCTGGAGCGATCGGGCCTCGGCCGGCTGCAGGACGCCGAGACGGCCACCCTCGACGTGGCGGCGCTGCGGGCTGCCGCGGCGCCCCGGGCCACCGCCCCGGACTGGGACGCGCGGTGGGACCAGATGATCGCCGGCGCCCGGGCGCAGGGCTGGCTGTCCGAGGACGGGGCGAACCTGCGGGTGCACATCGAGAGCGCCGCGGGCGCCTGACCAGGCGGTCCTCCCCGGCGCCCGGCCGGGGCACGCGGAAAGTTAGGTGTACCTCAGAGGACCGAGATCATTGTGGTGACCCCGTCCGGCAGCCAGGATGGCCGCGTGCATAGAACCAGCCGTGACAGGACGGCGTCGTGAGCGGTACGCCGGGCCGTCCGCTGAGTGCGGAGCTGTCGGAACAGCTGCTCGCCGTGGCCGTCGACATCCTGGCCGACGAGGGATGGGGCCGCCTGAACAGCGATCGCATCGCCGCCCGGGCCAGGGCCGGCAAGGCGGGCATCTACCGCCGGTGGCCGTCCATGGCCGCGCTCGCCCGGGCGGCGGTGAGCCGCTTCGAGCTGGTGGTGCTGCCCGAGGACTCCGGATCGCTGCGGGCGGACCTGCTGGGCCTGGTCAGCGACCGCTGGACGCAGCCGCTGGACCGGCAGGAGCGCGCGGTGGCCAGCCTGGTGGGCGCGGCCCGGCACGACGAGGAGCTGCGGGCAGGGCTGGACGAGGCTCTCGTGCGCCCGCTGGCGGCCGCCGTCCAGACCGTCGGCGAGCGGGCCCAGCAGCGCGGGGAGCCCCTCCGGCTCGAGCGGCTGCGCTTGCTGGCCTCGGTGCTCGAAGCGTTCTGGTGGCAGCGCTACCGGATGGCCGAGCCGCTGACGGCCGAGCAGGTCGAGTGCATCGTCGACGAGGTGTTGGTGCCGATGCTGCGGCCGGTCGACGAGACCGTCGCCGCCTGACCTCCCGGCGACGCCTCAGCCGGCGCGGCGGGGCAGCGAGGCGACGTTCACCGGTGGCTCCAGGCCCAGCTGCGCGTACAGCCCGCTCATCAGGCTGTCGGTCAGCGTCCGCACCTCGGTCGCGGCGGTGCGGTGGTCGGCGGCGTGCTCGACGACCCGCCGCTGCTCCACGACGACCACCCGGGACACGGTGAGCCAGAGGGCCGCGGCCAGGGGGGCGGCGATCCGCGGGCAGAACAGGACCGGCGAGGTGGCCATCCCGGGCTCGGGGTCGGTCTCCCACGCCTCGGCCAGCGCACCTGCCAGCTGCCGTTCGGCCTCGAACAGGATCCGCTGCTCGTAGCCGGCCAGCGCGGGGCTCTCGTGCACGGTGTCGGTGAACGTGCGTTCCTCGGGACGCACGTGCAGGGCCACGAAGTACGCGGCGCCCTCCGCCAGGTGGTCGCCCAGCGCGACCAGCGGCGTGGTCCCCGGCGGCCGGTTGCGGACCGCGTCGGCCGGGCCGTGCGGACACGGGATGCGCCCGTCGAAGAAGAGCTCCTCCTTCGTCGGGAAGTGGTTGAACACCGTCTGGACGGCGACGTCGGCCTCGCGAGCGATGTCGGCGACGGTGACCGCCTCGAACCCGCGCTCGGCGAACATCTCGTGCGCCACTGCCCGTACGTGGGCCCGGGTCTGCGCCTTCTTCCGCGCACGGCGGTCGCTGAGTTCACCCACGGTGCACAGCTTAGGCACCGAACGTGTCCACCGCCGTCAGGACCGACCGCCCGGTATGTCGCCGGGCGTGCTCTGGTCGGGGGCCTGCGCGGCGGACCGGGCGCCACCAGGCACGATGGCCGCGGATCGACCCGCCCGGGGCGACCGGACGACGACTGCGAGGAGGAGCCGCCCGGTGCGGACGAGAGCTGCGGTGCTGCGCGAGGCAGGAGCCGAGTACGAGATCGTCGAGCTGGAGGTTCTCGACCCCGGGCCCGGCGAGGTGCTGGTCGAGATGGCCTACGCCGGCCTGTGCCACTCCGACGAGCACCTGCGGCACGCCAACCCCGGCGGCCGCTACCCCATCGTCGGCGGGCACGAGGGCTCCGGCGTCGTCCAGGCCGTCGGCGCCGGCGTGACCGGGGTGGCACCCGGCGACCACGTCGTCACGAGCTTCCTGCCCGCCTGCGGGCACTGCCGCTACTGCGCCTCCGGCCGCTCCAACCTCTGCGACAAGGGCGCCACTATCGCCACGGGCCAGCTGCCCACCGGCACCTTCCCGTACCGCCTCGACGGCGAGCCGCTGGGCGGGTTCTGCATGATCGGTGCCTTCGCCCGGCACACGCTGCTCAGCGAGTTCTCCTGCGTGCGGATCGACCCCTGGCTGCCGCTGGAGACCGCGGCCCTCGTCGCCTGCAGCGTGCCCACCGGCTGGGGTTCGGCGGTGTACTCCGGCGGGGTGCGGCCGGGCGACACCGTGGTCGTGGTCGGCCTCGGCGGGGTGGGCGTGAACGCGGTCCAGGGGGCCGTCCACGCCGGCGCCATGCACGTCATCGGCGTCGACCCGGTGGCGATGAAGCGGGAGTTCGCCGAGTCGCTGGGCGCCACCCGCACCGTCGCCGACGCCGGGGAGGCGGTGGGGCTGGCGCGCGAGCTCTCCCGGGGCACCGGTGCCGACGTCGTCGTCGTGACGGTGGGGAAGATGACCGGGGAGGTCTACAAGGCCGCCTCGGCCTGCCTGGGCAAGGGCGGCACGCTCGTGCTCACCGCGCTCGCCGACCGGCCGGAGGAGGGCCGGGCGACGCTCAACGGCCAGCTCACCACGGTGTTCGAGCACCGCGTGCAGGGCTCGATGTTCGGCTCGTGCAACCCGTTCACCGACATCCCCCGGCTGCTGCGGCTGCACGAGGAGGGTCGGCTCGAGCTCGACCGGCTGATCACCCGCCGCTACGCCCTCGACGAGGTGAACCAGGGCTACCGCGACCAGGCCGCCGGCGAGACGGTCCGCGGGCTGCTCGTCCACGCCGACTGAGGAAACACCCCGTCGCCCACCCCAGCACTCGCTCCGCTCGCGCCGGGCCCTGCGACGGGGCGAGCGTCTGGACGGAGCCGGCGTTCGGAACGGGCGCCGGGTGGGCAGCTCCGGGGGCGTGAGCTCTCCCCGTATCGCAGTCCTCGACGTCGACGGCACGCTCGTCGACACCAACTACCAGCACGCCCTCGCCTGGTACCGGGCCTTCCGGTCGCTGGGGGAGACCTTCCCGATCTGGCGGATCCACCGGTTGATCGGCATGGGCGGCGACCGGCTCCCGGCCGCGCTCGGCGGGGACGACGTCGAGGAGCGCATCGGCGGCCAGGCCCGTGAGCGCTGGACCGAGGAGTTCGACCGGCTGATCGACGAGGTCGCGCCGCTGCCCGGCGCCCGGGAGCTGGTGCAGGCGCTCCGTGAGCGGGGGCACCGCGTGGTGCTGGCCAGCTCCGGCAAGGCGAAGCACGTCGACCACTCGCTGGACCTGCTCGACCTGCGCGACCTGGCCGAGGCCTGGACCACCAGTGACGACGTCGAGTCGAGCAAGCCCGCCCCCGATCTGCTCGAGGTGGCCGTGAAGAAGCTGGGCGAACCCGTGGGTGCGCCGAGCGTGATGGTCGGCGACTCCGTCTTCGACGTGGCGGCGGCGAAGCGCGCCGGGATGCCGGCCCTCGTCGTGCGCTCCGGCGGGTTCGGGGACGACGAGCTGCGCGAGGCCGGGGCGATCGACGTCTTCGACACCCCCGGTGACCTCGCCGCCGCCCTGGATCGCCTCGACCTGAGCTGACCGGAGGACCGCCCGAGGGGCTCCGCGGATGCTCTGCCTCTGAGTGCAGGTGCACTCAGAGGCGGAGCGAGCGGGGAAGGGATCCCGGAGGGCGCTGGGACGGTGCCGGTGCGTGCGGTGGTGGGTTGCGGCGCGGTGCGGCGGTGCGGCGGTGCGGTGGTGCGGAGGCTCAGGAGGCCGTGGAGGAGCGGCCCAGGCGGCGCAGCGCTTCGTCCGGGTGGTCGGTGATCATCGCGTCGACGCCGAGCGACACGAGGAAGTCGATGTCGGCGGCCGTGTTCGCCGTCCACACGTGCACCTCCTTCCCGGCGGCGTGCGCCTGGGCGACGTACCCAGGGTCGGCCCGCAGCAGCGCCAGTCCCGGGCCGACGGCGCTCATCGCACCCCCCAGGAGCTCGGTGCGCACCGAGCGCAGGCGCTTGCCGATGAGCTGCACGGTCGGCACGCCCGGTGCGAGCGCGCGGATCCGGCGCACGGCGAGCTGGGAGAAGCTCATCACCCGGAACGCCGGCCGCCCGGCCCACTGCGCCGGCCGGTCGCCCTGCAGGAGGCCGTAGCGGCGCAGCGACCGCACCAGCTCCTGCTCCACCCGGTTGGTGTGCCGGGTCGGGTGCTTGGTCTCGATGGCGAGCCGGACGGAGCCGGGGGTGGCGGAGGCGTACTCGAGCAGCCGGTCGAGGGTCAGCACCAGGCCGTTCTCGATGTCGGGCTCGTCGGTGACGGCGGTGATCGTGTCGTCCCTCCACCGGTCCAGCCGGCCGCGCCGGGCGCCGAACCGGAACTGCTCCAGCTCGGCGAGGTGCAGGGCGGAGACGACGCCGCGGCCGTTCGACGTGTGCCGGATCCTGCGGTCGTGGACGCAGACGAGCACGCCGTCGCGGGTCATCCGGACGTCGACCTCCACCGCGTCGGCACCGACGATCGCGGCGTTCCGGTACGCGGCCAGGGTGTGCTCGGGGGCGTCCGCGGTGGCCCCGCGGTGGGCGACGACCTCGGGGCCGCTCACCGCAGCGGGCGGGGAGAGCGGCGCGCAGCGCGGACGGGAGGCACGCGGGGATCCTCCCCGCCCGCCGCGCGTTCCGCGAGCGGTGGGCGCCGCCGTCAGACGGCGAGGCGCGCGCGGTACTCGGGCACGCTGATCATCGGCGGGCGCTCGTCGACCGCGACGGCGTTGCTGCGCGGCACGAACCCGGCGCCGTCGTGCCGGAACTGGGTGAGCAGCCCGCTGGGCTGGCGGGTGCACGCCGCCCGGGCCAGCACGGTGGCGACCACCTGGCCGGCCATCTCGCCCAGCGCCTCGACGCTCTGCGAGGTGTGCCGGCGCTCGCCGAGGTCGACCTGGGCCAGCGAGGAGAGCCCGCCCAGGCCCAGCAGGTCGACGAGCAGGCCCACCTCCACGCCGTAGGCCGAGACGAACGGCACCTGCTCCAGCGCCGCGCGGCGCCCGGCGTACTCGCCGCCGAGGGGCTGGACGAAGCCGGCGAGCTCCGGCCACAGCGCGTTGAGCAGCGGGCGGGCGGTGAGCTCGGTGACCCGGCCGCCGCCGGCGGGCTGCTCGGCCCCGCCGACGGACAGCGGCCGGGTGTAGCAGCCCTTGACGTAGCTGACCTGCGGGTCGGTGAGCAGCGGCCCCAGCAGGCCGGGCACGTAGTGGGCGACGTCGCCGAGCAGGTCGGCGTCGAGGAAGACGACCAGGTCGCCGGTTGTGGCGGCCAGCGACTTCCACAGCGCCTCGCCCTTGCCCCGGCGGGTGCCCATCGCGGGCAGCACGTCGGTGGTGGCGACGACATCGGCGCCGGCGGCCCGGGCGACGTCGGCGGTGGCGTCCGTGCTGTCGGAGTCCACGACGACCAGCTCGTCGACCAGCGGCACCCCGCGCACCCAGTGCGCGTGCAGGTCGGCGACCAGCCGGCCCACGGTCGCCTCCTCGTTGCGGGCGGGGAGGACGACGCTGACCCGGTGCCCGCCACGGCGCTTGGCCTGCAGCAGGGCCGCGGGATCGACCTGCGCCAGGGAGCGCGCAGCGGTGGTGCGATCGGCGAACCAGGCGCGGGCGTCAGGTCTCACGCGCCCACTGTCGTCCAGCTCCGGTGCGGGCACCAGGCGGTCTCCCCGGTGTTCACCGGGCCGTCACGTGAACGTTCCGGCGGTGAGCGATCGGGTCGGTGCGGGCCCGCGGGAATCGGCTCGTGGGGCCGCGTCACCCGGTCGGGGAACCGGTCCCGGTGGGCGCTGAGTCGCGGGCCGGCCGGACCTCCCGCACGATGCGGGCATGACCTCGGGTCAGCTGCCCGCAGCGCGCGTGGGAGGCGAGGAGCGGCGGCGGGTCGCGCTGCTGCTGGAGACCGCCGACGTCCTCGCCGACCGGGCCTCGCGCACCCCCGACGCGGTCCAGGCCCAGGTGCTGCTGCGCCGGTCCGCCCAGCGCCGGGCGCAGGCCGCGCGCCTGGCGGCGGAGAGCCCGCCGGGGGGCGACGGCCGCCGCGCGGGCGGTGCCCCGCCGGGTGCGGGGAGCGCCGCCCGGCCCTGACGAGGTCACCGCGCGGGGCCGCCGTTCCTCGGGAAGGGCGGACCGAGCCCGGGCGCGGTTACCGTGGTCCGATGCTCCGCTGGCTCTGCGCCCTCGTCGCCGGAGCCGTCGTCTCCGGGTTCGCCTTCCTGCTGGTCACCGGCGAGTACCGCAACGAGGGACCGGTGCTGCTGACGATCGTCGGCAACCACGGCGTGCACGCCGGTGACCTGTTCATCCTGGCGGGGTGGGCGGTCGCCGTCCTGGCGCTCCTCGTGCTCGCGGCCGCCCCCTGCCCGCGCCGGCCCGCCGAGGCGCCGCCGCGGGGCTGACGCCGCCGTCCTGCGCTTTTCTTGCGGATCGCTGGACACGACCCTGCGGCTGGCCGCGCAGGGTGGCTCGTGCCGGGATGGAGCCGCCACCCCGGTACGAGCAGGGGAGGCAGCGACGTGAGCAGCCGGACGAGCAGCGCCGTGGCGCACCAGAGCACCACCGCGAAGGTCGTGGGCACGGTCGCCGTGCTCGCCGCGGTGGGCGCGGTCGCGGGACTGGGGACCCTCGGCGGGTTCAGCAGCAGCGACAGCGTGGACACCGAGGTGCAGGCGGGGGTGGTGTCGATCCGGCTGGATGCCGCGGCCGGCGGGCAGAGCGTGCCGTTCTCCGGCGGGGCGATGCTGCCCGGCGACGTCGTGCAGGTGCCCTTCGACCTGCGCAACGACGGGGACGTGCCGCTGTCGTCGGTCGGCTTCCGCTCGGTGGCGCGGGGGGGGGGGGGGGGGGGGGGGGGGGGGGGGGGGGGGGGGGCGGGGGGGGGGGGGGGGGGGGGGGGGGGGGGGGGGGGGGGGGGGGGGGGGGG
Source organism: Blastococcus sp. SYSU DS1021 (assembly GCF_054050995.1). Lineage (NCBI taxonomy): Bacteria > Bacillati > Actinomycetota > Actinomycetes > Geodermatophilales > Geodermatophilaceae > Blastococcus > Blastococcus sp. SYSU DS1021. Next base: position 62,008 of record NZ_JBJHAL010000026.1, read on the forward strand.
GGGGG
>NZ_JBJHAL010000027.1:0-57870 GCF_054050995.1 Blastococcus sp. SYSU DS1021
CCAGCTCCCAGCCCAGCTGCCCCCACCGCGTACGGATGTCACCGTCGATCGCCCGGGCACCGGCGAACGGCGTCCAGTAGATCGACCCACCCTGGAAGTGCTGCAGACACCCACCGTCGCGCAGCCCACAGCGGGCATCGGCCACCGGATAGCCGTAGCGCCCCAGCTCCCAGCCCAGCTGCCCCCACCGCGTACGGATGTCACCGTCGATCGCCCGGGCACCGGCGAACGGCGTCCAGTAGATCGACCCACCCTGGAAGTGCTGCAGACACCCACCGTCGCGCAGCCCGCAGCGGGCATCGGCCACCGGATAGCCGTAGCGCCCCAGCTCCAAGCCCAGCTGCCCCCACCGCGTACGGATGTCACCGTCGATCGCCCGGGCACCGGCGAACGGCGTCCAGTAGATCGACCCACCCTGGAAGTGCTGCAGACAGCCGCCGTCGCGCAGCCCGCAGCGCACGGCGCTGGTCGGCTCGCCGAGCCGGCCGGCCGACCCGCCGAGCGACTGGTGCTTGGTCGTGATGGGCCCCTCGCCGACCGGTCCGTCGGCGGCCGTCCAGACGGTGACCGTCGCGCCCGAGTCCGTGGCCTCCGTCAGGCCGACAGTGAAGCCGCCGCCCAGCGTGATCGATCCGCCGGGCGTCAGCACCGTCTGCTGGTCCTGGTCCCACGAGGACTGCGCCGTCGGCGTGGCGTCCAGCAACAGCGAGGTGTCGCTGGTCGGCCCTGGTCCGTCGACGCGGACCAGGACCCCGGGGCGGAGGTCGAAGTTCGCCGCGGGGTCGGCGAGCCAGGCGTCCCGCCCGACCGCGGCGCGGTACTCGACCCAGTAGCGGCCGCTCTCGGTGTCCAGCGCCAGCACCCGGAGTCCGCTGCGGCCGCCCATCGGGGTGAGCGTGAACGTGCCGCCGCTGCCGGAGGCGGGCACCACCTGCGCGGCCGACGACGGCAGGAACCCCAACCGTGCGGCGTGCGGGGCGTTGAGGCTGCCCACCTGGTGCCACGAGGCGCCCATGACGTCGTACAGGTCGTGGTAGGCGACCGTGCGGCAGGGGGCTGCCTCGGGGGTCGCGTCGCACTGGCGCGCCGACGCGTGGCCGAGGCCGAAGTTGTGCCCGAGCTCGTGGGCCATCACCGACGTCGCCGTGTCCTGCACGTACGCGTATCCACCCGAGCCCAGGCCCGAGCCCACCGTGCCGAGACCGTAGGAGCAGTTCGCCGTTCCGCGTGGGACGTAGAGCAGGAGGTGCTTCCCGGCACCGGTGGTCCAGCCGATCGCTGCGGCCGCCTGCCTCCACATGTCCAGCGGCGCGCTGCAGCCCGCCGTCGTGCTGATCCAGTCGCGGCTGCCGGTCACCGCGACGGTGACGGCGCCGTTGCTCTGCTCGTGCCAGAACTGCCGCACCGGTCCGTCGACGGCGGCGACGACGTCGGCCAGCTGCCGGCTGTCCCGCGGCGCGCCCGCCGGCTGGACCATCACGACGGTGACCGCATGGGTGGGCACGACCGTCTCCGCAGGGGCGGTGGCGGCGGCCAGCACCTCGGTCCCGACGACCTCGCGAGCGGGTTCCAGCCCGTGCTCCACGGTCGCCTCGTCGGCGATGTGCTCCCCCACCGTGACCGCGACGGTCGTCCCCACGTCGAGGTGGGCCAGGTCCCCGGTGGGGACGCGGACCGATCCGCCGTCCGGCACCTCGATCCAGCTCAGCAGCCCGTCCTCGCCGTGCTCGGCGTGCGGATCGGTCAGCCCCGACGCCGGCTCGACGTGCTCGGGGTCCGCCCAGGCGCGGACGAGCTCGCCCACGACGGTGTCGGTGGACCCCTCCTCCGCGACGGCGGGGAGGGCCACCAGCAGCGGACCGAGGACGACGGCCGCAGCGGCCGGGGCGAGCAGCCGTGGGAACCACGAGCGGGCAGCGGAGGACAAGGCTCTCTCCTCGTCGAGGGGCAGTCGAGCTGTCATCGGCAGCCCACCCCCCGTTCTGAAGCGGGGTCGCGCTCCCGTCCCCGTCCAGGTGACCGGGTCCCGGACCGCCGGCGCGCCCCGCGACGCGGGTCAGCGACGCCGCGGGGCGCGCCGGAGGGTGCGCACGAGCAGCAGCGTCGCGGCCAGCAGCACGGCGGCGACAGCGGCGACGAGGGGCAGCGACAGCGCGGCGGGCGAATCGGAGGCGTCGGCCACCGGGTCCAGGGCGGTCGGCCGGGTCGACGAGGGGATCCGGACCTCGGGCGCCCAGAAGGCCTCCGGGGCCGGTGCGACGGCGGGCTGCGGCGCGGCCACCGGGGGCGTGCCCGCCCGCGGCGTGGTGGCGACCGCGTCCGCGGCGTCCGCGGCATCCGCGGCCTCCGCCGGCATCGTCGTCCCCTGGGGCAGGTCCGCCGCCGGCCCGGCGGCGCCGCCAGCGGGGCGGGGACCCGGCACGACGTCCAGCACCGCGCCGTCGTCGCCCACCTGCCGCACCGTGATCGTGAGGTCTCCCCCGGAGAGGGCCACGGCCGTCCCCACCGGGAGGGCGGACTGCAGGTCGCCCTCCCAACGGTCGGCCGGGCTGGGCGTCCCGTCCAGGAGCAGGGACGTGTCGGGGAACTGGCCGGCCCGCCGCACCAGCACCCCGGCGTCCAGGCGGTACACGTTGTCCCGGCCGGCCAGCCAGCGGTCCCGGCCGGTCGCGGCGCGGAACTCCACCCAGTAGCTCACGCCCTCGGCATCGACCAGCCGGAGGGCACGCGGCCCCGCTCCCCCGGCCCACGGGGCGAGCGTCACGGACGTCGCCGCGTCACCCACGGCGACGGTGCGCTGCGCCGCGGCCGGGAGGACGCCCAGCGCGGCGGCCTGGACGGCGTTGAGCGAGCCGAGCTGGGCCCAGGAGGCGCCCATGACGTCGTAGAAGTCGCGGTACCCGGCGGTGCGGCAGACCCCCTCCTCCACCGCGCCGTCGCACTGCGCCGCCGAGGAGTGGCCGAGGCCGAAGTTGTGCCCGAGCTCGTGGGCGATGACCGCAGCCCCGTTGTCGCGCACGTAGAGCCGCCCGCCGGATGCGGGGGACGCACCGACCTGGGCGAGGGCGTACGAGCATGCCGGCTGCGTTGCGGTCTCGCCGCTGAGCCGGAGCAGCAGGTGCTTGCCGGGGCCACCGACGAACCCGACCTTCCGGGCGACCTCGTCCCAGAGCGCCTCCGGGTTCGCGCAGCCGGCGGTCGTGCTCAGCCAGTCGTGCCGAGCGGTGACGCCGAGGGTCACGGCGCCACCGGTCTGCTCGGCCCAGAAGCGGGACACCGGTCCGTCGACCGTCGTGACGACGTCGCGGAGCCGTGTCCCGTCGGGCGTGGTCCCGGCCGGCGCCACCAGCACGACCGTGACCTCGTTGGTCAGGCCGCCCCGCGGCGCGGGCAGCGGTTCGGGCGCCGTCGCCGGGGGCGGGGCGAGGACGTCGCTCTCCAGCACGGTGCGGGCGGGCTCGTGGCCGTCCGCGCTGGCCTGGTCCTCGACCGCGCCCCCCACGGTGAGCGCCACGGTGGCGCCCGCCGGCACCCCGGCGACCTGGTCGGCGGGGACGCGGACCGCGCCCTGGGCGGTGGCGACCCAGCTCAGCCGCGTGCCGTCGTCGGCCCCCCCGCCGTGGTGGCCCTCCTGGCCCTCCGCCCACACGTGCACGAGCTCACCGACGAGGGTGGTCGTGCCGCTGTCGGCAGCGGCGACGGCCGGCGCGGCCACGGCGCCGAGGGCGGCGACGAGCAGGGCGCCGGCCAGCCCGAGGAGGCGGGAGGAGCGGCGGCCGCGGCGGAGGTCGTGGTCAGGAGACATCGACTCCTGAATCGGCGGCCGCGCGCCGGATCGGCACGGATCGCCGGATGTTGAGCCGAACTCCCGTCACACCCGCCGCAGGTGCCCCGGGTCCCCCAGGGCACCGGCTCAGGCCAGGTCGTCGGCCCCCATGAGACGGCGCCCGGCCTCGGTGATGGAACCCGACAGCGACGGGTAGATCGCGAAGGTCTGCGCGAGGTCGTCGACGGTGAGCCCCTTGGTCACGGCCAGGGCGATCGGCAGGACGAGCTCCGATGCCCCCGGCGAGACGACGACCCCGCCGACGATCACCCCGGTGGAACGCCGGGCGAACAGCTTCACGAAGCCGTCGTGCAGGTCGCTCATCTTGGCCCGCGCGTTGGTCGCCAGCGGCAGCCGCACCGCCTCGACGTCGGCGTTCTCGGCGAGCGACTTCTCCTGCACGCCGACGGTAGCGATCTCGGGGTGGGTGAAGACGTTGGCGGCCACCGTCTTGAGCTTGATCGGCGCCACGGCCTCGCCCAGCGCGTGCCACATCGCGATCCGGCCCTGCATGGCGGCCACGGAGGCCAGCTGGAAGACGCCGGTGACGTCACCGGCGGCGTAGATGCCCGGTACCGAGGTGCGGGAGACCCGGTCGACGACGACGTGCCCGGCCTCGGTCACCTGCACGCCGGCCCGCTCGAGCCCGAGGCCGGCGGTGTTGGGCACGGTGCCGACGGTCATGAGCGCGTGCGAGGCCTCGACGCAGCGCCCGTCGGTGAGCTCGACGGCGATGCCCTTCTCGGTGCGCCGCACGCCGGCGGCCCGGCCGCGCTCGAGGCGGCCGCCGCGGGACTGGAAGACCTGCTCGAGCACCTCGGCGGCGTCGGAGTCCTCCCCCGGGAGCACCCGGTCGCGGGAGGAGACGAGGGTCACCGGCACGCCGGCCTCCAGGTAGCCAGAGGCGAACTCGGCCCCGGTGACGCCCGACCCGACGACGACCAGGTGCTCCGGCGGCTCCTGGAGGTCGTAGACGTCGCGCCAGTCCAGGATCCGCTCGCCGTCGGGCTCCGCACCGGGCAGCACCCGAGGGTCGGCGCCGGTGGCGATGAGGACCACGTCGCCCTCGACCGTGTCCACGACCCTGCCGTTCCGGTCGAGGACCTCGACCTCGTGGGCGGCCAGACCGGGTTCGTCATCGGCGAGCCGGCCCTGCCCGGCGACGATCCGGACGCCTTCGGCCTCGAGCCGGGCGTGGATGTCGGCCGACTGGGCCATCGACAGGTTCTTCACCCGCTGGTTGGCCGCGAGCAGGTCCAGGCTCACGGTGGCGAGCTCCGCGCCGTGCACGCCGAGGACGGCGGAGTCGCGCACCGACGTCATGGCGCCGGCTGCCGCGATGAGGGCCTTGGAGGGCACGCAGTCGGTGAGCACGCTGGCCCCGCCGATGCCGTCGCGCTCGATCACGGTGACCTGCGCGCCGAGCTGCGCGGCAACCAGCGCAGCCTCGTAGCCGGCCGGGCCACCACCGATGATGACGATGCGGGTCATGGGTCCATCTTCCGTTGCCGGTCGGTCCGTCGCCGCCATTGTCCCCGGTGCGGCCCGGCTCGGCGTCACCGCCCGCTCCCGGCCGGGCGGATCGGCTGGTTAGGCGCGTCCGGATGGACCTCTACGCCGCCTACGGGTCGAACATGGAGCCGGCCCAGATGCTGCGCCGGTACCGTCGTCCCCGCACACCGGCACCGGCTGGATCCGCGGCTGGCGGCTGACGTTTGGCGGCGAAGAGCTGGGCTGGGAGGGTGCCCTGGCCACCCTGGTGCCCGCGGACGACGGCCCGGGCGAGGAGACGGCCGGCGTGTTCGTCGCCCTCTACGACCTGACCGAGGCCGACGAGAGGGCGCTCGACGCCTGGGAGGGCGCCGACTCGGGCCTCTACCGCCGGGGGCACACCTCGATGGCGATGTCGTCGCCTACGTCTACGTGCTCGACGCGTTCGAGGGCGGGCTGCCTTCGGCGCGCCGCCTGGGGCGATCGCCGACGCGGCGGAGGCCACCGGCGCACCCGACGACTACGTCCGCGAGCTGCGCGCCCGCGAGTGCCGTTCCATCTTCTGACCCGCCCGCTCCGCCGGGCCGCCTGCTCAGGCGGTGCGGAAGGTGTCCAGGATCCGCCGCGCGGCCAGGGCCGGGGTGAGCTCGCCGGCGAGCACCGCCCGCTCCAGGTCGGGGACGGCGGCGCGCACGCCGGGGTGGGCCCGGAGCGAGTGCTCCAGCCCGTCGCGCACCAGCTGCCAGGTCCAGCGGACCTGCTGGGCCCGCCGGCGCGCGTCGAACTCCCCCGAGACCTTGGCCCGCTCCTGGTGCTCGACCAGCTTGGCCCACACCTCGTCGAGCCCCTCGCCGGTGAGGCCGGCGCAGGTGAGCACCGGCACGTCCCAGCCGGAGCCGCGCCCGCGCAGCAGCCGGATGGCCTGCGACAGCTCGCGCGCGGCCTTCCGGGCGTCGGCCGCCGCCGGTCCGTCGGCCTTGTTGACGGCGATGACGTCGGCGATCTCGAGGATGCCCCGCTTGATGCCCTGCAACTGGTCGCCGGTGCGCGCGATGGTCAGGAAGAGGAACGAGTCGACCATCTCGGCGACGGTGATCTCCGACTGCCCGACACCGACGGTCTCCACCAGGACGACGTCGTAGCCCGCCGCCTCGACGACGACCATCGACTCGCGGGTGGCCTGCGCGACCCCGCCGAGCGTGCCGGAGGTGGGCGAGGGCCGGATGAACGCGTGCTCGTCCACCGCCAGCCGGGCCATGCGGGTCTTGTCGCCCAGGATCGAGCCGCCCGAGCGGGCCGACGACGGGTCGACGGCGAGCACGGCGACCTTCGACCCGCCGGCCGTGAGGTCCACCCCGAGCTGGTCGATGAAGGTCGACTTGCCCACGCCGGGCACGCCGCTGATGCCCACGCGGCGCGCTCCCCCGGCGTGCGGCAGCAGCTCGACGAGCAGCTCCTGCGCCTTCTCCCGGTGGTCGGCCCGCCGGCTCTCGACCAGGGTGATGGCGCGCGCCACCACCCGGCGGTCCCCGGCCAGCACCCCCTCGACGAGGGCCGGGACGTCGACCTCTCTCGCCATCAGTGGCCGAGACGCGAGGACAGCGTCCGCAGCAGCTCCTGCGCCGCCTCGGCGATGACCGTGCCGGGCGGGAAGACCGCGGCGGCGCCCATCTCCCGGAGCGCCGGCACGTCGTCGGGCGGGATGACCCCGCCCACGACGATCAGCACGTCGTCCGCGCCGAGCGCGGCCAACGCGTCGCGCAGCGCGGGCACCAGCGTGAGGTGACCGGCGGCCAGCGACGAGACGCCGACGACGTGGACGTCGGCCTCCACCGCCTGCCGGGCGACCTCGTCGGGGGTCTGGAACAGCGGGCCGACGTCGACGTCGAAGCCGAGGTCGGCGAAGGCGGTCGCGATGACCTTCTGCCCGCGGTCGTGCCCGTCCTGGCCCATCTTCGCCACCAGGATGCGCGGCCGCCGGCCCTCGGCCTCGGCGAACTCCTCGGCCAGCCGGCGCGTCTCCTCCATCGGCCCCGATGCTCCTGCCTCGTCGCGGTAGACGCCGGAGATGGTGCGCACCTGGCCGGCGTGCCGGCCGTAGACGACCTCCAGCGCGTCGGAGATCTCCCCGACGGTCGCCTTGGCCCGCGCGGCATCCACGGCGAGCTTCAGCAGGTTGGTCCCGAGGTCGTTGCCCCGGCGCCCCTCGGCGGCGGCGCGGGCGGCATCGGTGAGCCGGCCCAGCGCCTCGGTCACGGCGCGGCCGTCGCGGTCGGCACGCAGCTGCTCGAGCTTGGCCTTCTGCTGGGCGAGCACGTCGGCGTTGTCGACCTTGAGGACCTCGATCGCCTCGTCGGCGTCGACCCGGTACTTGTTCACGCCGATGACCGGCTGGCGGCCGGAGTCGATCCGCGCCTGGGTGCGGGCGGCGGCCTCCTCGATGCGCAGCTTCGGGATGCCGTCGTCGATGGCCTGCGCCATGCCGCCGTGCTCGGCGACCTCCTGGATGTGCGCCCAGGCGCGGCGGGCCAGGTCGTAGGTGAGCTTCTCGACGTAGGCCGAGCCGCCCCACGGGTCGACGACGCGGGTGGTCCCCGACTCCTGCTGCAGCATCAGCTGGGTGTTGCGCGCGATGCGCGCGGAGAAGTCGGTGGGCAGCGCGAGCGCCTCGTCCAGGGCGTTGGTGTGCAGCGACTGGGTGTGGCCCTGGGTCGCGGCCATCGCCTCCAGGCAGGTGCGGACGACGTTGTTGTAGACGTCCTGCGCGGTGAGCGACCAGCCCGAGGTCTGCGAGTGGGTGCGCAGCGAGAGCGACTTGGGGTTCGTCGCGCCGGCCTCCTTCACCAGCTTCGCCCACAGCAGGCGCCCGGCCCGCAGCTTCGCCACCTCCATGAAGAAGTTCATGCCGATGGCCCAGAAGAAGCTCAACCGCGGCGCGAACGCGTCGACGTCCATCCCGGCGGCCTGGCCGGCCTTGAGGTACTCCACGCCGTCGGCGAGGGTGTAGGCCAGCTCCAGGTCGGCCGTCGCCCCGGCCTCCTGGATGTGGTAACCGGAGATCGAGATGGAGTTGAACCGCGGCATCTCCTTCGAGGTGAAGGAGAAGATGTCGCTGATGATCTGCATCGAGGGCTTGGGCGGGTAGATGTAGGTGTTCCGCACCATGAACTCTTTGAGGATGTCGTTCTGGATGGTGCCGGTCAGCTGCCCCGGCGCCACGCCCTGCTCCTCGGCCGCGACGATGTAGAGCGCGAGCACGGGCAGCACGGCGCCGTTCATCGTCATCGAGACGCTCATCTTGTCCAGCGGGATGCCGTCGAACAGCTGGCGCATGTCCAGGATCGAGTCGATCGCGACGCCGGCCATGCCCACGTCACCGACCACGCGCGGGTGGTCGGAGTCGTAGCCGCGGTGGGTGGGCAGGTCGAAGGCGATCGACAGGCCCTTCTGCCCGGCGGCGAGGTTGCGCCGGTAGAACGCGTTGGACTCCGCCGCGGTGGAGAAGCCCGCGTACTGGCGGACCGTCCACGGCTGCGTCGTGTACATCGTCGGGTAGGGGCCGCGCAGGAACGGCGGCAGCCCGGGCAGGGTCTCCAGGAAGTCCAGGCCCCCCAGGTCGGCGGGGGTGTACAGCGGCGGGACGGCGATGCCCTCGGGGGTCTCCCAGGTCGCCTCCGCCACGCCGCGCCCGGTCGCCTCCTCGAAGGCCTTGGCCCAGTCGTCCGCCGAGGTGCCCGCCGACGGGGTGCCCAGCTCGACGTCGCCGAAGTCGGGGATCGCACTCATGCTCGGACCTCCAGCTGCTCGTGGACCGTCCGGAGCGCCGCGAGGGCGTCGCATCCGGCGAAGACGTACCCGTCGACGCCGTCGACGGCCAGATCGGGCTTGCCGGCCAGCCACACCTGCGTGGCGCCGGCCTGCTTGAGCTCCCCGGCCAGCGAGGCCGCGGTCTCGGCGTAGTCCTTGTCGGTGCCGCAGATGCAGGCCACGGTGGTGCCCGCCTCCGCCAGGCCCGATGCCCCGTCGGCGGCCGGCGTGGCGAGCCCACCGGCCTGGAACAGGTTCGCCGCGAACGTGGCGCGCGCGGTGTGCCGGGCGATCGGGCCGAGCGTGGCGAGGTAGACGGCGGGCCGCTCCCCACCCGCCGACGCCACCGCGTCGGCGGCGTCGCGCAGCTCCTCGAACTCCTGAGCGGCCCGCACCCGGGGCAGCCCGCCGGTGGCCGGCAGCACCTCGGCGGCCGGCCGGCGCTCGGGCAGCTTCTCGGTGAGGTTGGGGAACTCGCTGACGCCGGTGATCGCGTCCGCCCGCGTCGCCAGCCGCTTCGCGCGCGCGTCCCACGCCTGCGCGATCCGGTCACGGACGAGCCCCGAGGAGAGCGCCGCCGCCAGCCCGCCGGCCCGCTCGATCTCGGTGAACCAGGCCCAGGCCGCCCGAGCCAGCTCGTCGGTGAGCGACTCCACGTACCAGGACCCACCGGCGGGGTCGAGCACCCGGCCGAGGTGCCCCTCCTCCACGAGCAGGTTCTGCGTGTTCCGCGCGATCCGGCGGGAGAAGGCGTCGGGCAGCCCGAGCGCGGCGTCGAACGGCTGCACGGTGACGACGTCCGCGCCGCCGACCCCGGCGGCGAAGCAGGCCACGGTGGTGCGGAGCATGTTGACCCACGGGTCGCGCTTCGTCGTCATCACCGAGGAGGTGACCGCGTGCTGGCGCTGTGCGCGCGCCGCGGGCGAGGCGCCGCTGACCTCGCCGACCCGGTCCCACAGCCGCCGGGCGGCGCGGAGTGCGGCGATGGTCGTGAACTGGTCGGCCGAGGCGGCGTAGCGGAACTCGAGCTGGGCGATCGCGTCGTCGACGCCCAGCCCGCCGTCGGTCAGCGCCCGGAGGTAGGCCACCCCGGCGGCCAGCGAGCAGCCGAGCTCCTCGACCACCGAGGCGCCGGCGTCGTGGAAGACCGTGCCGTCGACGACGATCGCGCGCAGGCCGGGATGGGCCGCGGCGCGGCGGGCGACGTCGGCCAGCCCGGAGAGGTCCTGCTCCTCGCCCGAGGCGGCGTGCACCCCGAGCGGGTCGAGGCCCAGTGAGCCGCCGGGCGCGAGGTCCGTGCGGCCCTCGACGAGGTCGAGGAAGGCCGCGGCAGCGGCCGGTCCACCCCGCACGCTCACCGGTGCCAGGTCCAGGTAGACGTCGGAGAGGACGTCGCCGAGGGAGTCGACGGGAACGGCGCCCTCGCCCACGACCAGCCACAGCGAGGTGACGCCGTTCTCCAGGTCGGCGGCGATCGCCTCCCGGGTGACGGCGACGTCGGGGTGGGCGTGCCGCTGCCGGATGTCCCACCCGCCGGACGCGCCACCCTCGGCGCCGCCGGACGCGGTGACCTCGGTCGACCCGGCCGGCCCGCCGGCGGGGCGGGCTCCGCGAACGAACGGCGGCAGGCCCGGCACCCCGACGCCCGCGGGGAGGTCGCCGGCGTCTTCGGCGGTGTAGAGCGGCGCCACCGTCACACCCGGGGCCACCGGGCGGCGCAACGCGTCCTCGACCGGGTCGGGGAGGTCCTCGCGGCCGGCCTTGCGCAGCACGCCGGCGACCAGTTCGCGCCACTGCTCGCGGGTCACCGCGTCGAAGTCGCCCGCGAGCACCAGGTCGTCGGGGACCGCGTGCTCGGCCGGCACGTCGGCGTCAGCCGGTGCGCTTCCCGGACCGCTGCTGGTCTGCTGGTCGGTGGAACTCATCCTCGGGTTCCCGCCTCTCGTCCAGGGCTCGTCGGGCAGAAGTGTCTCCGGGCGCGGGTCGGCGCGTGCGAGGGGGTGCCTGGACGCCGGTCGCCGCGGGCTCGGCGTCGGCCTCCAGTGCCAGCAGCGCCGTGCGGGCGAGCAGCCGCACGCCGACGCCGAGGGCCCGCTCGTCGACGTCGAAGGTGCCCCGGTGCAGGTCGAGCGGGGCGCCGCCGCCGTGGGTGCCCAGCCGGGCCAGCGCGATCGGCATGACGTCGGCGAACCAGCCGAAGTCCTCCCCGCCCATGCTCTGCGGCGACAGGACCAGGCTGTCGGCGCCCACGGTGCCCAGCGCCGCCGTGCGCAGCAGGGCGACCGCCCGCGGGTCGTTCACCACCGGTGGCACACCGCGGATGTAGTCCACGTCGACCTGCGCGCCGGTCGTGGCGACGACCCGCTCCACCAGGGAGCGCAGCAGGTCCTCCGCGTCCTTCCAGGCCTCCCGGTCGAGCACCCGGACCGTGCCGCGGAGCGTGCCGCGCTGCGGGATGGCGTTGGCCGCGACCCCGGCGTTCACCGCGCCCCAGACCAGCGACATCCCCGCCCGGGGATCGACCTGCCGGGAGAGCAGCGAGGGCAGGTCGGTGATCAGCCGGCCGAGGGCGTCGACCAGGTCGACGGTGAGCTGCGGGCGGGCGGTGTGCCCGCCGGGCCCGGTGAGCGTGATGTCCATCCGGTCGCAGGCGGCGGTGATCGGACCCGTGCGCAGGCCGACCTTCCCGGCCGGGATCGACGGGTCGCAGTGCAGGGCGAAGGCGCGGGACGCCCCGTCGAGGACGCCGGAGGCGACGACCTCCGTGGCGCCGCCGGGCACGGTCTCCTCGGCGGGCTGGAAGACGCAGCGGACCGTGCCGGGGATGCCGTCCAGCGACGCGAGCGCGATGGCCACGCCGAGCACCACCGTGGTGTGCACGTCGTGGCCGCAGGCGTGGGCCAGCCCCTCGCGGGTGGAGGCGTACGGGACGTCCTTGAGGTCCTTCAGGGGCAGCGCGTCGATGTCGGCGCGCAGCACGACGACCGGGCCCTCGCCCGTTCCGACGTCGACGGTGAGCCCCGTGCCGGTGGGCAGCCGGCGCGGGGTGAGCCCGTGGTGGCGCAGCCGCTCCTCGAGGAAGGAGGTGGTCTCGAACTCCGCGTAGCCGAGTTCGGGGTGGGCGTGCAGGTGTCGCCGGGTGGCCGACAGCGCGGGCGCGTTGGCGGTGGTCCACTCGTCGACCGCGGCACCCAGCTTCTCCACGACGGGGGTCACGCCGCGTGCCCGTCCGCGCACTCGGCCGGCCCGGGCACCGGGCCGTCGGGGCGCCCCACCGGACCGCTCGCCGGCAGGCCGTCGCGCAGTTCGGCGAGCAGGCTGTCGACGACGGGGACCAGCTCGCCGTCGTGCTCCAGGGCCACGGCCCGCTGCCGCTGGTAGGAGGCGCCGACCTCCAGGATGCGCAGCACGTCGGCCAGCTCGGCCTCGCACTCCAGGCGCCTCGCGGTGGGCATCAGCTCCTCCACCAGCTCGGCGATGGCCTCGCGCACCGGCCGGACCGCGTACTGCTCGTCGACGACGATCTCGGCGTCCAGGCCGTACCGGGACGCCCGCCACTTGTTCTCGCGGACCACCCACTCCTCGGGGCGGGGCAGGGTGTAGCCGCGGTCGAGCTGGGTGTCGAACTGCTCGACCAGGCACTGCGCGAGCGCGGCGACGGCGCCGACCTCGTCGAGGGTCGGGAGGCCGTCGCAGATGCGCAGCTCGACGGTGCCGAAGTCGGGGTGCGGGCGGATGTCCCACCACACCTCGCGGACGCTCTCGATGCTCTTCGTGGAGATCAGCGTCTCCATGTACTCCTCGAACTCGCCCCAGCCGTCGAGCTGGAAGGGCAGCCCCGCGGTCGGCATGCCCTCGAAGACCTTGGTCCGGGCCGAGGCCAGGCCGGTGTCGCAGCCGACCCAGAACGGCGAGGACGACGACAGCGCCAGGAAGTGCGGCACGTACTGGCACAGCGCGTTGACGATCGGGATGACCTTCTCCGGGGCGCGGACGCCGACGTGCACGTGGACGCCGAAGATCTGCATGCGGCGGGCCAGCCACTGCATGCGCTCGACCAGCTGCTGGTAGCGCTCCTTGGGCGAGATCTCCTGGGACTGCCAGTCGGTGAAGGGGTGGGTGCCGGCGCACAGCACGCCCAGCCCCCGCCGGTCGGCCTGGGCGACCACCTCGGCGAGGGTGCCGGCGAGGTCGGCCTTCGCCTCGCTCACCGTGGTGCAGACGCCGGTGATGATCTCGACGGTCGACTGCAGCAGCTCGTGCTTGGCCTTGGGGTGCTCGTCGGCCCCGTCGGGACGAAGCGCCTCCAGGACCTCGTTGGCGCCGGAGGAGAGCTCACGGGTCTCCCGGTCGACGAGCTGCAGCTCCCACTCCACCCCGAGGCTGGCGCGTTCCGAGCTACGGAAAGGGATCTCCACCTCCGGAAGTCTAAGGACGCACGCGCCTCCCCACCCGGCGGCGGAGCGACGACCCCCTCCCCCCGGACCGGCCGGAGCCCTGCAGGCAGGCCGCTCCAGCACGTCGCCTGCGCCGGTTGCGTTAGCGTCCCTGCGTGAGCGAGCACCCCGCGACCGATCCCACCGCCCTGGCCGCGCAGGCAGCCGACGCCCTGACCACCGCGCTCGGGGGTCCGCACGACGTCGCCGTCGTCATGGGCTCGGGTTGGGCACCGGCGGCCGACGCGTTCGGCGAGACCGCCGGATCGGTGGCCATCGGCGACCTGCCCGGTTTCGCGGCCCCGACCGTCGTCGGGCACGGCGGCGAGATCCGCTCGGTCCGGGTGGGCGAGCGCAGGGTGCTGCTGTTCCTGGGCCGCACCCACTACTACGAGGGGCGCGGGGTGGAACCGGTCGTCCACGGTGTGCGCACCGCCGCGGCCGCGGGCGTGCGGACGATCGTCCTGACCAACGCCGCCGGCGGGCTGGCCCCCGAGCACCGGGTGGGCCAGGCGGTGGTCATCTCCGACCACCTGAACCTGACCGCCCGGTCGCCGCTGGTCGGCGCGAACTTCGTCGACCTCACCGACCTCTACTCCGGCCGGCTCCGCGCCCTGGCCCGGGAGCTGGACCCGTCACTGGTCGAGGGCGTCTACGCCCAGCTGCCCGGCCCGCACTTCGAGACGCCGGCCGAGATCCGCATGCTGCGCACCCTCGGCGCGGACCTGGTCGGCATGTCCACCGCGCTGGAGGCCATCGCCGCCCGCGCCGCGGGGGTCGAGGTGTTCGGCCTGTCGATGGTCACCAACGCCGCGGCCGGCATCACCGGCGAGGCGCTGAACCACGAGGAGGTCCTCGCGGCGGGCAAGGCCGCCGCCGGGCGGCTGGGGCAGTTCCTGGTGCAGCTCATCGAGCGGCTCCCGTGACCGGGCCGGTCCTCGTGACGGGGGCCGCCGGCCGGATCGGCACGGTCCTGCGCGGCGGGCTGCCCGAGCGCGGCTGGGCGGTGCGCAGCCTCGACGTCGTGCCGGTGCCCGAGCCGCGCCCGGGCGAGGAGCACCTCGTCGCCGACGTCACCGACCTGGCGGCGACGACCGACGCCGCCCGCGGCGCGTCGGCCGTCGTCCACCTCGCAGGCATCTCGGGCGAGTCGACGTGGGCGGCGATCGCGCACGCCAACATCGAGGGCACCTACTGCGCGCTCGAGGCGGCCCGGCAGGCCGGGGTCCAGCGCGTGGTGCTGGCCAGCAGCAACCACGCGTCCGGGTACACCGAGCGTCCGGCCGACGGCCTGCTCCGCGAGGAGGACGCGCCGCCGCGTCCGGACACGTACTACGGCGTCTCGAAGGTGGCGATGGAGGCCCTGGGCTCGCTGTACGTGGACCGCTACGGCCTCGACGTCATCTGCCTGCGGATCGGCAGCGCCTTCGCCGAGCCGACCACGACCCGCCAGCTCTCCACCTGGCTCTCCCCCGCCGACACCGTCGCCCTGGTCGAGGCCGCGCTCACCGCGCCGTCGCCGGGGTTCCGCGTGGTGTGGGGGGTCTCCGACAACACCCGCCGCTGGTGGGACCTCTCCGCCGCGGAGGCCCTGGGCTACCGGTCCACCGACGACGCCGAGCGGTACGCCGGGGCGCTGATCGGCGCCCACGGCGAGCCCGACCCCGCCGATCCGGTGCACCACCGGGTCGGGGGCGAGTACACGACCGCCGACTTCGACGCGGAGAACTTCACGGGATGACGCAGGACCTGCTCGACACCGCACGCGCCTGGGCCGAGGCGGACCCGCACGAGGGCGACCGCGCCGAGATCACGGCGCTGGTCGACGCCGGCGACACCGCCGAGCTGGCCCGCCGCTTCGCCGGTCCGCTGACCTTCGGGACGGCGGGGCTGCGCGGACCGCTGCGCGCCGGGCCGGCCGGGATGAACGCCGCCGTCGTCACCCGTGCTGCCGCGGGGCTGGCCTCCTGGCTGACGGCGTCCGGGCACGCGGGCGGCGGCGTGGTGATCGGGTTCGACGCACGCCGCCGGTCCGACGAGTTCGCCCGCATCTCCGCCGAGGTGCTGGCCGGGGCGGGCTTCGCCGTGCAGGTCATGCCCCGCCCGCTGCCGACGCCGGTGCTGGCCTTCGCCGTCCGCCACCTGGGGTGCGCGGCCGGGATCATGGTGACCGCCAGCCACAACCCGCCCGACGACAACGGCTACAAGGTCTACCTCAGTGACGGTGCGCAGCTGGTGCCGCCGGCCGACCGGGAGATCGAGGCCGCGATCGGCGCGGTCGGACCGGCCCGCGACGTGCCCCGGTCCGACGACTGGGTGACCCTCGACGACGGCATCGAGACCGACTACGTCGACGCCGTCGCCCGGGCGGTCGACCCCGGCCGGGTGCCGGCGGAACTGCGCACGGCACTGACCGTGGCCTACACGGCGATGCACGGCGTGGGTGCGGGGACGACGCGTGCGGTGTTCGCCGCCGCGGGGCTGCCGGCGCCGGTGAGCGTGGCGGAGCAGGACGCCCCCGACCCCGCGTTCCCGACCGTCTCCTTCCCCAACCCGGAGGAGCCCGGGGCGGTGGACCTGCTGCTGGCGCTGGCCGAGCGGGTGGGCGCCGACGTGGCGATCGCCGAGGACCCCGACGCCGACCGCTGCTCGGTGGTGTGCGGCGGGCGGCAGCTGACCGGTGACGAGGTGGGTGCGCTGCTCGCCGACTGGCTGCTGCGCCGCGGCGTGCGCGGCACGTACGCGTCATCGCTGGTGAGCGGCTCGCTGATGCACGCCGTCGCCGAGGCGCACGGCGCCCCGTCGGAGGAGACGCCGACCGGGTTCAAGTGGATCATGCGGGCCGGGTCGGAGGCGGCGCCGCTGGTGTACGGGTACGAGGAGGCGCTGGGTTACTCGGTGGCGCCGTCGGTGGTGCGGGACAAGGACGGCATCTCCGCCGCGCTCGCCGTCGCTCTGCTGGCGGCGGAGCTCAAGGCCGACGGGCGGACCGTCCTGGACCGGCTGGACGAGCTGGCCACCGAGCACGGCCTGTTCGTCACCGGGCAGCTGTCGGTGCGGGTGGAGGACCTCTCGGTCATCTCCGGGGCGATGGCGCGGCTGCGCTCGGCGCCACCGGCCACCCTGCTGGGCCGGCCGGTGGAGTTCGCCGATCTCGCCGAGGGGTCGCCGCCGGTGGACGCGGTCCGGCTGCTCGGTGACGGGGTGCGGGTGATCGTGCGGCCCAGCGGCACCGAGCCGAAGCTGAAGGCCTACCTGGAGACGGTCGTCCCCGTGCACGACGACGCCGGCCTGATCGCCGCCCGCGGCCGCGGCGCCGACGAGCTGGACCAGCTGCGCGCGGAGATGTCGGCCGCCCTGGGTATCGGATGATCGACTGGCTCCTCGACGTCCCCCGCTCGCCGTCTACCTCACGCTCGGCCTCGTCGTCGGGGTCGAGAGCATCGGGATCCCGCTCCCCGGCGAGACCCTGCTGGTGGCAGCAGCGCTGCTGGCCGGCAGGACGTCGTCTCGCCGGTCCTGGTCGCCGTGTCCGCAGCCCTCGGAGCGGCCGTCGGTGACTCGATCGGCTACCTCGTCGGACGTCGCCACGGGCACCGTCTGTTCGCCTTCCTCGCCCGCCGCTCCCCCAGGCACCTGGGGCCCGAGCGGGTGGAGTCGGCCGTGCGGCTGATGCAGCGCTACGGCGTATGGGCGGTCTTCTTCGGCCGGTTCATGGCCCTGCTGCGCATCCTGTCGGGCCCGCTGGCGGGCTCCCTGGGCATGCCCTACCGGACCTTCGCCCTGGCGAACTGGACCGGCGCATTCGTCTGGGCGGGAGTCACGACCGCAGTCGTCTACCTGCTGGGCGAGGCCGCCGAAGCCCTGCTGCGCGACTTCGCGTGGGGTGGCGCGATCCTGCTCGTCGTCCTCGCCGTCGTCCTGGTGCTGGTGGTCCGTCGCCGGAGGGCAGCCGCCGAGGACGCGCGCCCGTGACTCACCTCGCCGCCCCCGAGCGGCCGTCGCCCGGCCGTCCCGTTCAGCATCGGATCGATGCGTCACGCAACCGCCGGTCCTGCCTCCGCGACCCGGACCGGCGGGATCCGGTGAGCGCCCGTCGGCAGCCGCCGGCCGGGCTCGACGAGGGGACGGACCGGCACATGGCGGACGACACCGGGTGCATCCGGTGAGGAGCGCGACCACCCCACGCCGGGACGCCTCGGCGACGATGCCCCTGACCGCGCACCTGCGGGAGCTGCGCCGTCGCGTGGCGCTGGCGCTGGTGGCCGTGGCCATCGCCACCGCGCTGGCGTTCTGGTGGTACGAGCACGGGCTCGGCGAGCTCGTCCGCGCTCCCTACTGCGACCTCCCGCCGCAGCTGCGGTACACGGACGCATCGGGCGGGTGCGGACTGTTGGTGACCGATGTCTTCGGCGGTGCGCTCGTCCGCCTCAAGATCAGCCTCGTCGCCGGGGTCGTCCTCGCCGCGCCGGTGTGGCTGGGCCAGCTGTGGCGTTTCCTCGCCCCGGGCATGCGCCGGAACGAGAAGCGCGCGGCGGCCGGTTTCGTCGTGGCGGCGTCCACGCTGTTCGCCGTCGGGACGGTGCTGGCCTACCTGGTGCTCGAGACAGGGCTGCGATTCCTGCTCACGATGGCCGGTTCGGACGTCATCGTCGCACTGACCGCCCAGGACTACCTGCGGTACGTCACCACCCTGCTGCTGGCCTTCAGCCTCGCCCTGCAGCTACCACTGCTCGCGGTGTGCCTGAACCTGGCGGGGGCGCTGTCGCACCGTGCGATGGCCGGCGCGCGGCAGTGGATCTTCTTCCTGTCGCTGGTCTTCGCGGCGCTCGCGACGCCACCCGACCCGGTCACGATGGTGGTGCTCGCGCTGCCGATGTGCGTGCTGTTCGAGGGCGCCATCCAGTTCGCCCGGGTCGTGGACCGGCGGCGCGCGCGCCGGGCCGCGCAGGAATCGGTGGAGGACGACGAACCGTCCCGGTTGGATCCGCCGACCCGCGTTCCCTGATCCCGTCCGTCCGGGTGCCTGCGGCGGTGCTCCCCCGGTGTGCCGCGTGATGCCGGCTGCCACCCCTGCTGGGTGCGCGTGGGACGTGTGTGACCGGTCCCGAACCGGGTCCGCGCCCGCGGCCTATCGTGGGCCGGTCGTCCCTGGCCTGGCCGGGCCGACCGGCCCGCGGCATCCGCGGCGAGACCGAGCCGGACCCGCTCCGCTCCGCTCACAGAGTTGTCGACACCGGGGATCTGACGCACCACATGTCTGCACCGAGCATCCCGCTCTCCCAGGGCGGTACGTCCGCGGAGCCACGGCGGTACCGGACCGAGATCGACGGCCTGCGCGCCCTGGCGGTCTCGCTGGTCGTCGGCTACCACGTGTTCAGCGGTCGGGTGTCCGGTGGCGTCGACGTCTTCCTGGTGCTCACCGGCTTCTTCCTCGTGCACACCCTCACGAGCCAGCTCGAACGGTCCGGGACCGTGCGCCCGCTGCGGGCGGTCAGCCGCACCCTCGGCCGCCTGGTCCCCTCCGCGGCGCTCGTGCTCGCCGGGACGCTCCTGGCCAGCGCGGTGGTCATGCCCAGCACCCGGTGGCGAGAGATCGCCGGCCACCTCCTCGCCTCCGCGACGTTCACCGAGAACCGCCGCCTGGTCGCCGAGGCCGCCGACTACTCCGCCAGCAACGTGCTGGCCAGCCCGATGCAGCAGTTCTGGTCCCTGTCCATCCAGGTCCAGGTCCTGGTCGCGGTGCCGTTCCTCGCGGCGGGCGCGGTGCTGCTCCTGCGCCGGTCCCCTTGGTCCCGGCACGGCCGGCGCATCGCCGTCGCCGCTGTGGTCGTGGCCACGGGCGCCTCGCTGGCGTACTCGGTCGTCGCGACGGCCGCGGACCAGCAGGCCGCGTACTTCTCCACCCTGCCGCGGGTGTGGGAGCTGGGCGCGGGGGCGCTGGTGGCGCTCCTGCTGGCCGGGTGGCGCCCGCACCGGCACGTGGCGACCGCGCTCGGCTGGGGTGGCCTCGTGGCGCTCGTGGCGTGCGGTGCGGTGCTCGACGGGGCCCACGAGTTCCCCGGGTATCAGGCCGCGTGGCCCGTGCTGTCGGCCGTCGCGGTGATCGTCGCCGCCGACGCCGCCGGACGGGCGGGCGCGCACCGGGTCCTGTCCTCCCCCGTGGCGCGCTGGCTGGGCTCCCGGTCCTACGTCCTGTACCTGTGGCACTGGCCCATCCTGGTGCTCTACCTGGTGCACACCGGCCGCGAAGCGCCGTCGATCAAGGGGGCCGCGGCGGTGATCGCGCTGTCCCTGCTGCTCAGCGAGGCGACGTACCGGCTGGTCGAGCGGCCGGCGGGCGCACGGCTCCGGTCCTGGCGGCCCGCCGCGGCGGTGGTCGCCGTCGCCGCGGTCAGCGCTCCGCTCCTGCTGGCCGGCGCGGCCACCATCGTCTGGATGGACCGGGAGGCCGACCGCGTCGCGGCGCTGGTGGACGACCCGGCGTACCCGGGGGCGGCGGCGCTGGGCAGCAACTTCTGGGAAGCCGGTCCCATCGGGGGTGCCGACCCGTTGCCGCCGATGACGCTGATCCGCGACGACTGGCCCGGCCCTCCCGACCACGCTTCCTGCACCACGGACGTCCTCGAGAGCGAACCCGTTCCCGCCGAGATGGAGAGGTGCGTGATCGGGGACGACGACGCCTCGCGCAGGGTGGTCGCCGTCGGCGATTCGCACGTCGCGCACTGGGTCACCCCGTTGACCGCCATCGCCGAGGACCACGGGTGGCAGGTCATCTCGATGCTCCGCGGCGGCTGCAACCTCTCGACGGAGTCGGAGTTCATCCAGGAGGGCTGGACGGACTACGAGGAGTGCGCCGCCTGGCGTTCCCGGCTCACCGACCAGATCCTCTCGCTGGAGCCGGACCTGGTGATCGCCCTCGGCACCCGCACCGCCGCCGGCGAGGACAGGGAGTGGCTGCCGGAGGGCCATGTGGCCGCGTGGCAGCCGCTTCTGGAGTCGGGCATACAGGTCATCGGCCTGCGCGACAGCCCGCGGCACACCGTGGACGTCCCCGACTGCATGGCCGAATGGGGCGATACGTCGCCGAGGTGCCAGGCGCCGCGGTCACTGGTGTACGACGACGACCTGTTCGACTCACCGCCGGCGGAGCTGCCCGGGGGCGTCAGGCTGCTCGACACCAGCCCTTACTTCTGCGTCGAGGACGTGTGCCCGGCGCTGATCGGCAATGTGCGGGTGTACATGGACTCCGCGCACGTGACGGCGACCTACATGCGCACCGTCAGACCGCGGTTCGAGACCGACCTCCTGGCGCTCGTCGGCTGGTGATCGGCGGGCCGGCTCAGCCGGGGGGCGGCCCGTAGCGGTTGACGCGCGGCTCGCTGCCGAGGAAGCCGATGGTCACCAGCAGGACCAGCCAGCCGATCCCGGGCAGCAGGTGCCACAGCAGCCACCAGGCGGAGTGGTCCCGGTCGTGCAGTCGCGTGACCATCGCGGCGATGTTCGGCACGAGCAGCACCAGCGCCGAGATCGCCGTCACCGGTCCGCCCTGGTCCGGGAACGGCCAGAGCAGGTCGAACCCCCCGTCGCGGCTGATGCGCGGGTAGCTGTCCGGGAACCAGGTCGCGTCGATCGAGGTGGCGACGAGCCCGAGCACGGCGAAGACCAGGACGTAGCGCTGCCACCAGTCCCGCCGCCGGATCCGCCCGGTGGGCAGGTACCAGTCCAACGGGGTCCACGAGCGCCGCGCCGGCGGGGCGCTGGTCATCCGCGGACGGCTTGGCGGCAGCCGGAGTCCAGCGCCCGGGCGGCCGTCGCCAGCACGGCGACGACGTCCCGGCCGAACCCCACGTCGCAGGGGTGGGTGCCGCCGGCGATCGCGGCGGAGGTCAGCTCGTCGACGGCGACGGAGAACGCCTCCACCGGGGCCTCGACGTCGGGCAGGAGGACGAGCCGGCCGGCGTCCCCGTGCACGAAGAACTCGATGCCGGTCGACATGGACGCCACCGTGTGCGAGAGCGTCACGGTCGACGCCGTCCCCGACTCGTGCGTGAGCACCAGGTGGACGGTGTCCCGGAGCCCCGGGCCGGCCTGCACCGCGACGACCGGCCCCAGCGCCGGCACCAGCACCGACAGCGCGTGCGGGCCGATGTCCCACAGCGCCCCGTGCTCCTGCCGCCACGGCGAGGCCGCGAAGGGCGTGCCGGCCAGCGAGGAGAGCCAGGAGCCGGCTCCGCCGGCCAGGCGGGTGCGCGCGGCCTGGGTGAGCCAGGTGGAGGTCGCCGTCTGGAAGCGGAAGGTGAAGAAGACGACGGAGGCGACCCCGGCGGCGCGCACCGCGTCGACCACCCGGTCGGCCGCTGCCACGTCGAGCGCGATCGGCTTCTCCAGCAGCAGGTGCTTGCCCGCCTCCGCCGCGCGCACCGCGAGCGACGCCTGCACGTCCGGCGGCAGCGCGATCGCCACGGCGTCGACCTCGGCCAGCAGCGCCTCGACGTCGCCGTGGCCGGGGACCTCGAACTCCGCGCCGAGCGCCTTCGCCTTGGCGAGGTCGCGGCCCCACACGCCCACCAGCTCGGCCGACGGGTGGCCGGCGAGGGCGGTCGCGTGCACGGCACGCGCCCAGTGACCGGTGCCGAGGATTCCGAAGCGCACGGTCAGACCGCGCCGAACTGGCGGTCGCCGGCGTCACCCAGGCCGGGCACGATGTAGGCCTTGTCGTTGAGCCCCTCGTCGATGCTGGCGGTGAAGACGCGCAGCGGCAGCCCGCTCTCCTCCAGCCGGCGGATGCCGTCCGGAGCGGCGAGCGCGCACAGCACCGTGATCGAGGTCGTGCCGCGCGCGGTGAGCAGCTGGCAGCAGTGCACGAGGGATCCGCCGGTGGCCAGCATCGGGTCGAGGACGAAGACGTCGCGGCCGACGAGCGACTCCGGCAGCGAGGCCATGTAGGCCTCCGGCTGGAAGGTCTCCTCGTTGCGCGCGAGCCCGACGAAGCCCATCTGCGACTCCGGCAGCATCCCGTGCGCGGTGTCGGCCATGCCGAGGCCCGCCCGCAGCACCGGGACGATGAGCGGCGGCGCGGCCAGCCGGTAGCCGGTCGTCGTGGTGACGGGGGTGGTGATCGGCTCCTCGGCCACCGCGAGGTCGCGGGTGGCCTCGTAGACCAGCATCTGCGTGAGCTCGCGCAGGGCGGCGCGGAACATGGCGTTGTCCGTGCGCTCGTCCCGCATCCGGGAGAGGCGGGCACGGGCGAGCGGGTGGTCGACGACGGTGAGCTGCACGCCGGACACCGTATCGGCACCCGGCGCTGCGTTCGCCCGGTCACTGGGGGCGCCTTCCGACCTGGCGCTCAGGCGGCCACCAACGGGTTGCCACGGGCCTCGGCGGCCAAGCGAGGCCGCAGGTCCCGGTTCCCCATCAGGACACCCACGGCCCAGGCCATGTCCATGCGCTCGCCCCCCGCGCGCATCGCGTCGGGCAGCGGCGGCTTCCCGTCCGGGAACAACGGGTCCGCCGACGCACCGGGGGCACCGGCCGCCGGTCGCGGGGACGGCCGAGGCTCCGGGCGGCGGGCGGCCAGCTCGTCGACCGGCTGCACGCCGACGAAGGCCGCCTCGGCGGGGACCTCGGGGCTCCCGGCCAGACCCGCCAGACCATGGGTGAAGGCGGCGTCCGCGGCGCCCCACACCCGCCGCCCGTCGGGGGCGAGCGCGACCAACCGGCCGTCGCGCCGGGTCAGCACCAGGTCCAGCTCGTGCACCGATCCGTGGTCGACGTCGCAGAGCAGCACCACGTTGTCGAGGTCCGTCCCACCACCGAACAGCCAGTGCCGCATGTGGTGGGCGTGCAGCCGTTCGATCCGCGTCTCGGTGCACCCCGGCCGGGCACAGCCCCCGTCCCGGCGCAGCAGCGCACGCCGCTGCGCGCGGGTGGCCAGCCGGCGCTTGCGGCCCACGCCGAGGACCTCCCGCCCGCACTCCAGCATGGTCACGACGGTCGCCTCGCAGAGCATCCGCCGGACCTCGGTCGCGTGCAGCGCCGGGCCGCCATCGAGGTAGGCCTGCCCGGCGGCAGCGTCGTCGGCGAGGACGGCGGCGTCGACGTGCACCACGACCTCGCGCCGGGGTGGGTCACCCGGCCGCCGGTCGGCGTGGTGGGCGGCTCCGGCGAGCCGGGCGACCGCCGTGCAGCGCCGGGCCCCCGTCCGCTCCCGGGCGCACGCGATCTCCTCCCGTTCCAGGTCCTCGTCCCGCTCCAGGCCTCCGGCCACGCCCGCTTCCCGCTCCGCGGCTGCCCGCTTCGCCGCGGCGCGGTCCCGACGGGCTTCGCGTTCGGCCAGCGAGTCGACCGCCGCGAGGAAGTCCGCACCTTCCTCGGGCGCAAGGCGCATCCGTACGACGAGCATGCCGTCGTCGTCCCACCAGTGCTGGAACTGCCGCTTCAGTGCGATGGTCCCCTCGTCGGCGCGGTCCGCCCGCCGCCACGAGCGGACCAGGCGTTCCACCTGCGAGGCCGTGGCCTCGAGCGCCGTCTCCAGCAGCTCCCGCTCGGTGTCGGGCTCCGCGACGCGGGTCAACGCCCGGACCTTGGAGTAGGACAACCGCCCCTCGGCGAAGGCGGCGGAGATCAGCGGCAGCGCACCGAGACCCCGGGCGACCCGGACGTGCTCCCGGGCCGTGCCCGGGGCCATGCCGCACTGCCAGGCCAGCCAGTGGGCGCACGACAGGATCCCGACCGCGCGCCAGCCCTCCCGCCGATCGAACTCGGCCACGAGCCGCAGCCACGCGGCGGTGGCGGCGGCCAGCCGCACCGCGCCGGACGCGATCTCGCGTGCCAGTTCCGGCACGGACTTCTCCACCACGACGCCTCCTTCGGACGTGTGATCGAAGCGTAGGAGCGGGGGGTGACATCTCCGGCCCAGCAGGCACGTTCCCGCGCGGGAGCGCCCGACGGACGGGGCGCCACCCCCAGCAAGGGGGACGTTCCCGCGGGAACGCCCGACCGGGGGGTCCGCCACCCGGGTCCGAGGGGGCCGAGCGCGTTCCCGCGGGAACGCCCACCGGCGGGTCGGTCACTCGCGATCCGAAGGCCCCGAGCACGTTCCCGCGGGAACGTCACGAGCTCGGCTGCGGGTCAGGACCGCCCCTGCGGGTGAGCGCGTTCGGGGACCGGTCCCCCGGCAGGGGAGAATGGCCGGCATGACCCACGTGCTCGACCCCGACGCGCTGCCCGGGGCGACCCCCGCGGTGCACGCGCCGTCGCCGCCGTACGACGACGTGACCCGCTCCGACTCGGCCTTCCGCGCCTTCCTGCACGGCCTGCCCGGTGTCGACCAGGTGGGCGCCGAGGCGCGCGTCGCGCAGCTGGGCACCCGGTCGATCAAGACCACCTCGAAGGCGTGGGCGATCGACACCGCCATCTCGATGGTCGACCTGACCACGCTCGAGGGCGCCGACACCCCCGGCAAGGTGCGCAGCCTGGCCGCCAAGGCCAAGCAGCCCGACCCGTCGGACCCGACGACGCCGCAGGTCGCCGCCGTCTGCGTCTACGGCGACCTCGCCGGCGTCGCGCGGGAGGTGCTGGCCGGCACCGGGATCCACGTGGCCGCCGTCGCCACCGCCTTCCCCAGCGGCCGCGCGAGCCGTGCGGTGAAGCTGGCCGACGTCCGGGACGCCGTGTCGAACGGCGCCGACGAGATCGACATGGTCATCGACCGCGGCGCGTTCCTGGCCGGCCGCTACCTCGACGTCTACGAGGAGATCGTCGCGGTGAAGGAGGCCTGCGGGGACGCACACCTCAAGGTCATCCTCGAGACCGGCGAGCTGATGACGCTGGACAACGTCCGGCGCGCGAGCTGGATCGCCATGCTCGCCGGCGGCGACTTCATCAAGACCTCCACCGGCAAGGTGAGCCCTGCCGCCACACTGCCCGTCGCCCTGGTGATGCTGGAAGCGGTCCGCGACTTCCGCCTCGCCACCGGCCGGCAGGTCGGCTTCAAGCCCGCCGGCGGCATCCGGACGACGAAGGACGCGATCAAGCACCTCGTGCTGATCAACGAGACCGTGGGCCCCGACTGGCTGGACCCCGACTGGTTCCGCTTCGGCGCCTCCAGCCTGCTCAACGACCTCCTGCTGCAGCGGCAGAAGCTGCGCACCGGCCACTACTCCGGCCCCGACTACGTCACGGTGGACTGACAGCGATGACCAGCGTTTTCGAGTACGCCCCCGCGCCCGAGTCGCGGTCGATCGTCACCATCGCCCCCTCGTACGGCCTGTTCGTCGACGGCGAGTTCGTCGACGGCTCCGGCGAGCCGCTGAAGACGGTGAACCCGGCCACCGAGGAGGTGCTCGCCGAGGTCGCCACCGGCACCACCGCCGACGTCGACCGCGCGGTGCGCGCCGCCCGGAAGGCGTTCGAGAGGACCTGGGGTCCGATGCGCCCCGCCGACCGCGGCAAGTACCTGTTCCGCATCGCCCGGCTGCTGCAGGAGCGCGCCCGCGAGTTCGCCGTCCTCGAGTCGCTGGACAACGGCAAGCCGATCCGGGAGTCCCGCGACGTCGACGTCCCGCTGGCCGCGGCGCACTTCTTCTACCACGCGGGCTGGGCCGACAAGCTGGACTGGGCGGGCCTCGGGCCGGGACCGAAGCCGCTGGGCGTCGCCGGCCAGGTCATCCCGTGGAACTTCCCGCTGCTGATGCTCGCGTGGAAGGTCGCCCCGGCGCTCGCGACCGGCAACACCGTCGTCCTCAAGCCCGCCGAGACCACCCCGCTCACCGCGCTGCTGTTCGCCGAGGTCTGCCGCCAGGCCGACCTGCCGCCGGGCGTGGTGAACATCGTGACCGGCGCCGGCGACACCGGCCGCGCGGTCGTCGAGCACGACGACGTCGACAAGGTGGCTTTCACCGGGTCCACCGACGTCGGCCGGCAGATCGCCCGCGCGGTCGCCGGCACCCGCAAGAAGCTGACGCTGGAGCTGGGCGGCAAGGCGGCGAACATCGTCTTCGACGACGCCCCGATCGACCAGGCCGTCGAGGGCATCGTGCAGGGCATCTTCTTCAACCAGGGCCACGTCTGCTGCGCGGGCTCCCGGCTGCTGGTGCAGGAGTCGATCCACGACGAGGTCATCGCCAGCCTGCAACGGCGGATCGGCACGCTGCGGGTGGGCGACCCGCTGGACAAGAACACCGACATCGGCGCGATCAACAGCGCCGAGCAGCTCGCCCGCATCCGCGAGCTGTCGGACATCGGCGAGGCCGAGGGCGCGCAGCGCTGGCAGCCCGCCTGCGAGCTGCCCGAGCGCGGCTACTGGTTCCCGCCCACGGTGTTCACCGACGTCTCCCCCGCGCACCGCATCGCCCGCGACGAGGTCTTCGGCCCCGTGCTGTCGGTGCTCACCTTCCGGACGCCGGACGAGGCGGTCGCCAAGGCCAACAACTCCACCTACGGGCTGTCGGCCGGCATCTGGAGCGAGAAGGGGTCACGGATCCTGAAGATCGCCGACCAGCTGCGCGCCGGCGTGGTGTGGGCCAACACGTTCAACAAGTTCGACCCGACGTCGCCGTTCGGCGGCTACAAGCAGTCGGGCTACGGGCGAGAGGGCGGCCGGCACGGTCTGGCCGCATACCTGAAGGGTGCCGAGCAGTGAGCAGCGATCGTCTCGCCGTCCGCAAGACCTACAAGCTGTACGTGGGCGGCGCCTTCCCGCGCTCGGAGTCCGGCCGCACCTACGAGGTCACCGACGCCAGGGGCCTCTTCCTCGCCAACGTCGCGTGGGCGAGCCGCAAGGACGCCCGCGACGCCGTCGTCGCCGCCCGCGGCGCCTTCGCGAAGTGGTCGGGCGCGACCGCGTACAACCGCGGCCAGGTCCTCTACCGGGTGGCCGAGGTGATGGAGGGCCGGCACGTCCAGTTCTGCGAGGAGGTCGGCGCGGCCGAGGGCCTGTCGGCGTCCAAGGCGCGGGCCGCCGTCGACGCCGCCATCGACCGCTGGGTCTGGTACGCCGGCTGGACCGACAAGCTGGCCGCCGTCCTCGGCGGCGCGAACCCCGTCGCCGGGCCGTACTTCGACTTCAGCCTGCCCGAGCCCACCGGTGTGGTCGCCGTCCTCGCGCCCCAGCAGTCGTCGCTGCTCGGACTGGTGAGCGTTCTCGCCCCGGTGCTCGCGACCGGCAGCACCGCCGTCGTCGTCACCTCCAAGGAGCGGCCGATCCCGGCCGTCACCCTGGGCGAGGTGCTCGCCACCAGCGACGTACCCGGCGGGGTGGTCAACCTGCTCACCGGCGACGCCGGGGAGCTGGGCCCGTGGCTGGCCGAGCACGCCGACGTCGACGCCATCGACCTCACCGGCGCTCCGGCCGACCGCGCGATGGAGCTCGAGCGCGAGGCCGCCGGCACGATCAAGCGCGTCGTCCGCCCGCCGGCCACCGAGCCGGACTGGACCGTCGACCCCGGGCTGTCCCGGATGACCCCGTTCCTCGAGACCAAGACGGTGTGGCACCCGATGGGGATCTGAGCAGGCCGCAGGAGGCGATCCACGGCCGCGCCGGCCACATGATCGACCTCGGGGTCCCGCCGCGCGGCCCGGAGGTGCAACTCCGAGCCGACAAGGCAGGATGGTGCGGTGGCCAGGCCCAGCATCGTCCCCATCGCACTGACCCTCGACGACCGCACCGGATACACCCTGTGGGCTCCGCCGTGGGAGGAGGACGGCGAGGAGTGGCAGGCGTTCCTCGGCACGACCGAGGGTGACGGGGCGGGCGGGCGCGCCACGGTGCACCTCTTCCCGTCGCCGGAGAAGCTCGCCGCCTTCTGCCGCACCCGCACCGACCACGACCTGGCCGACCACCCGGTGTGGCCGGTCGTCGCCGGTCTGGACGCAGCGGACCTCACCCCGGACGAGGACCACCGGTACGACCTCGACGGGGTGTACGACGTCGCCGCCGAGGACCCCGACCGGTGGGCGGTGGAGGAGCTCGCCGCGACCGTCGACATCGTCAGCCGGCTCGCCGAGTGCCTGGACACCACCGAGGACGACGACGAGGAGCAGTTCGAGGCCGTCGCCGAGTTCGCCGCCAAGCCGGAGATCGGCTCTCTCGGGCTCGGCGTGGAGGCCTTCGCCGGGCGCTCCGGCGAGGACGCGTGGATCGGCGTCGGCACGGTCTTCGACGAGCTGTGGGAGGACGTCGTCGAGGAGCTCTCGGACCACTTCGACTGGACCGGCGGGGGCACCGCCACGATCGAGGAGTACCCCTCGGCCGCCGAGTCCGCGGACGACCAGCTCGGCGCCCTCGCCGACGAGGACCTGCCCGAGCAGGCGGAGACGGCCGCCGGCGCGCCCGCCGGTGCGACCGCCACCTCGGTGGCCGGCCGGCCGGGCGTGAGCACCATCGCACGCGGGAGCCGGGTCACCGCCTCCCCCGCCGCGGTCGCCGCCGCCGCCGAGTTCTGGGAGGCGGTCGGCATCCTGCCGGTCGAGATCGTGGTCCCCGAGGGCGCCGGGGTGACCCTGCGTTGCTACGTCGAGGACGTCGCCCGCTTCCTCGGCCGCGACGGAGAGGTGTTCGTCTTCGACACCCCGGCCGACCTGGCCCGCTTCTGCGCCGGCAACGAGCAGCACGACCTCGTCGAGATCGCCACCTGGCCCGAGGTCGCCGACACGGACACGCTGCCGCTGCCCGCCGAGCAGGACCGCTACGACCTCACCGAGGTCTCGGAGGTGCTGGCCGAGGTCGCCGATGGCGCCGCCGGTCTGGTCCCCCACCGGGCGCTCGTGCAGCCGGCCGAAGGGGTGCGGGACCTCGCCGAGTACGCCCGGCTCACCCGGGTCGACGAGCTGCTCGCCCCCACCTCCCCGCTGGGCCGGGCGGTGGCCCGCGCCGATCGGCAGCCCGACGAGCCCCTGGACGCGGCCGAGGCCGGGCAGCTGCGCCCCGCCTGGGACGAGGTCGTCACCGCCGTGAGCGGCGCCCTGGTCTTCCGCGACTGAGACGACGGCGGCCCGCCCCGGGAAACCGGGACGGGCCGCCGTCGTCGCCCCCGTCCGGAGGCTCACCGCGAGCGGTGAGGGGACGGGGTCCTCGTTCAGCCCTGGCGCGGAGGACGGCCCGAGCGCTCGCCGCCGAAGCGGCGGTCGCCGCCACCGGAGCGGTTGCGGTCGCCGTACGAGCGACGGGGGCCACCACGGGAACCGCCGGGGCGGTCACCCTCGCGACGCGGACGGCCGCCGGGGCCACCGCCACCGCGGCGCATGTCGCGCTGGGTGCGCTCCTTGGGCTCCACGGGGATGCCGGAGGCGACCAGCTCGAGGATCGGCCGGTCACCGGGCCGCGTGCGGTCCAGGGGCGGGTCCACCTTCGCGGTGCGGAACCGGCGCTTGGCCTGTCCCACCTGGTCGGGGAGGAGCAGCGAGACGACCACACCCGCGGCGCCGGCGCGGGCCGTCCGGCCCGAGCGGTGCAGGTAGGTCTTCGCGTCCGTTGGCGGGTCGTAGTGCAGGACCAGCGAGACGTCGTCGACGTGGATGCCGCGCGCGGCGACGTCCGTGGCCACCAGCACCGGCGAGCGGGCGTCGGTGAACTCCTCGAGCGCACGCTTGCGCGCCGACTGCGGCAGCCCGCCGTGGATGGCCTCGGCCTTGATCCCGGCGGCCTTCAGGTTCTCGGCCAGCCGGTCCACGCCTAGCTGGGTGCGGGCGAAGATGATCGTGCGGCCGGGGCGAGCAGCCAGCTCCGTGGCCACCTGCAGCTTGTCGCGGAAGGCGAGGCTGAAGGCGAGGTGCTCGGCCGGCGGGGCGTCGTCGCCGGCCCGCTTGACCTCGTGCCGGGCCGGGTCCTTGAGGTAGCGGCGGACCAGGGAGTCGACCTCGCCGTCCAGCGTGGCCGAGAACAGCAGCCGCTGGGCGTTCCGGTCGGTCTGGTCGAGCAGCTCCTTGACGACCGGGAGGAAGCCCAGGTCGGCCATGAAGTCGGCCTCGTCCAGCACCGTGACGACCACCTCGGCGAGGGTGGCCTCGCCCTGGCTGATCAGGTCCTGCAGCCGGCCCGGCGTGGCGATGATGACGTCCACGCCGCGGCGCAGCTGCTGGATCTGGCGGTACATGGGTGCGCCGCCGTAGACGGTGGCCAGCTGCACGCCGGTCGCCTGGCCCAGCGGCGCCAGGTTGTCGTGCACCTGCTGGGCGAGCTCGCGGGTGGGCACGAGGACCAGCCCGCGCGGGGCCCGACGACCGTTCTTGACCTCGGCGCCGATGCGGGCGAGCAGCGGCAGCCCGAACGCGAGCGTCTTGCCCGAGCCGGTGGCGGCCTTGCCCAGCACGTCACGCCCGGCGAGGGCGTCCGGCAGGGCCGAGGTCTGGATGGCGAACGGGCGGTGGATGCCGCGCCGCTCGAGCGCGGTCACCAGCTGCTGGGGCAGACCCAGCTGACCGAAGGTGGGGCCGGCCGGGGTCTCGGCGACGGTCTCCGCCGCGGCGTCCTCGGCCGTGTTGCCGGTGGTGTTCACGATGGTGTTCTCGGTGGTGTTCTCGACAGCGTTCTCGGTCGTGGACGACTCGAACGCGGCAGGGTGGACCAAAGTCATGCGGGGTGGGGCTCCGATACTGCTCGGAGCGCGTCCCGTGAAAGAGGAGGAGCACCGTGACGTACCGGCGTCCTCACTTGGCGATCGTCTGCGCCCAGGGATGGAACGCTGGATCTGCACGGATGCGCTCGTGCCCGGACAAACCGTCCGGGAGGATGACCGGCCTTGTGCCGGTGCACTTACCGTAGCAGCGGAGATCACGACGCGATTCCCGCAGGCCGGAGTGACGCCCCCCACCCGCGGCCGGCCCGTGCGCGCCGGCGGTCAGTCGCGGTCCTCGTCCTGGTGCCCGGCCGACACCGCCAGCACCCCCTCGAGGTCGGCCAGCCGGGCGGCGAGCGCGGTGACCGACCCCGCCCCCTCCATCGTCATCCGCACCGTGGCCTGCGGGCCGGCGCCGCCCCGCCGCTCGGCCTCGACCGCCGTGTCGAGGTGACGCACGGTGAAGCCCTGCTGCGTGCACTCGGCCAGGGCCCGGCGCAGCACGCCCTCGCCGTCCCGGTAGGTCAGCACCAGGGAGTAGGAGTGCGCTGCCCGCCCCGACAAGCGGCGGGCCAGCGGGGTGAAGGCGTAGGCCACCAGGAGGTGGCCGGCGGTCGCGACGACGGCGTACAGCCACAGCCCCGCGCCGGCGGCCATGCCGACGGCCGCGGTCAGCCAGACGACGGCCGCGGTGGTGAGCCCGCGGACGGCGTCGCGCCGGACGAAGATCAGGCCGCCGCCGATGAACCCCAGCCCGGAGACCACCTGCGCGGCGACGCGCGAGTCGCCGAACTCAGCCCGGCTGATCACCATGAACAGCGCCGCGGCGAACCCGACGATGGTCAGCGTCCGCAGCCCGGCCGCCTTCTGCCGCAGCTCCCGCTCGAACCCGATGAGCGCCGAGAGGAGGAAGGCCACCCCCAGGTCGCCCAACCGGTCCCAGGACTGCCCGGCCGCCTCGGCGAGCAGGACGTCCACCGCCGTCAGCCCCGCAGCGCGGCGTAGCCCGGGCGGACCACGTCGTCGAGAAGCCGCTGCCGCTCCTCCGCGGGCAGGAAGGCGCCGGCCAGCGCGCGCTCGGTCACCGTCTGCACGTCGTCCCACGTCCAGCCGAACGTCGTCGCCACCGCTGTGACCTCGCTGGTGACCGAGACGCCGCTCATCAGCCGGTTGTCGGTGTTGAGCGTGACGGCGAAGCCGAGCCGGTGCAGCCGGTCCACCGGGTGCTCGGCCAGCGAGGGGTAGGCGCCGGTCTGCACGTTCGAGGAGGGCGCCACCTCCAGCGTCACCTGCGCGTCGCGCACCCGCCGGGCCACGGGGCCGAGGGCGCCGTCCGCGGCGACCTCGTCGGCGATCCGCACGCCGTGGCCGAGCCGTTCGGCACCGGCGCCGTCCAGCGCTGCCTCGATGCTGGCGATGCCGGCGGCCTCCCCCGCGTGCACCGTCCGGTGCGCCCCCGCGCGGTCCAGCAGGGCGATGGCGGCGGGGATGCGGTCCGGCGGGAAGCCGATCTCCGGGCCGGCGAGGTCGAAGCCGACGACACCGGCGTCCCGGTAGCGGACGACGAGGTCGGCGACCTCCTCCCAGCGGTCGTTCTGCCGCATCCCGCACAGCAGCGTGCCGATCCGGATCGGCGTGCCCGCGGCGGCGGCCTCCCGGCTCCCCTGCGCATACCCGTCGAGCATCGCCTCGACGGCCGCCTCCATCGGCATCCCGGCGGTGAGCAGCTCGGGCGCCATCCGGACCTCGGCGTACACCACGCCGTCCGCGGCGAGGTCGAGCGCGCACTCCCGGGCGACCCGCGCCACGGGGTCCGGCGTCTGCATCACGGCGGCGGTGTGCGCGAACGTCTCCAGGTACTGCACGAGGGAGCCGGAGTCCGCGGCCTCGCGGAACCACCGGCCGAGGGATTCGGCATCGCCCGCGGGCAGGTCGCGGTAGCCGAGCTCGTCGGCCAGGTCGAGTACCGTCTGCGGCCGCAGCCCGCCGTCGAGGTGGTCGTGCAGCAGGACCTTCGGGGCGCGGCGGACGTCGTCGGCGGTGAGCGGAGCGGGCACGGGAGAACGCTACCTACCGGCCGTCCCGGTCCTGCCAGCGGAAGGTGCGCACGCACAGCAGCAGGCCCAGGACGCACCAGATCCCGAGCACCAGCGCGACGGTGCCGAGCTCCCAGGAGCCCGCCGGCTCCCGGGCGGCGAGGGAGTCGGGCAGGAACACCGACCGCAGTCCCTGGGCCAGCCACTTCACCGGGAAGACCGAGGCGACGTCCTGCAGCCAGCCGGGCACCTGGTCGAACGGCATGAAGACGCCGGAGACGAACTCCAGCACCAGCGCGATCGGGGTGACCGTCGCCGAGGCCGACCGCGCGTTGCGGGCGAGGGAGGAGACGGCGATGCCGAGCAGCGTGCAGGCCGCCGCGCCCAGCACTGTCACCCAGGCGAAGGTCAGCCAGTCCGCCCCGGTCGGCAGGTCGATGCCGAACACGAGCACGCCGACGACCAGCAGCGCGAGGATCGTCGCGATCGTCACGGCGACGACCTGCGCGACCTTGCCGACGAAGTAGGCGGTCTTCGGCATGGGGCTGCCGGCCAGCGCCTTGAGGGTGCCGTCGGAGCGCTCGCCGGCGATGTGGATCGCCATGTTCTGCAGGCTCGCCCCGACGATCCCCGCGGCGATGACGCCCGCCATGAAGTACTGCGGGAAGTCCACGCCGGAGCCGAGGTCGTAGTCCAGGACCGCGCCGAGCCCCAGCAGCAGGATGACCGGGAACAGCAGCGTGAAGACCACCGACTCACGCTGGCGGAAGAACTCCTTGAGCTCGACCCCCGCCCGGGTGCGGGAGACCCGGGCGACCGAGGGCAGCGCGGCGCGCCCTGGGGCGGTGGTGGTCACGAGCGGTCCCCGATCATCTTCAGGTACACGTCCTCGAGCGTCGGCCGGCTGACGGCGAGGTCGGGCACCTCGCCCGGGAAGCGCGCGGCGAGCTCGGAGACGAAGGCGGTCGGCGTGGCGGTCTCGGCGGTGCGCCGGGCGCCGGCCTCGGTCCAGCTGACGACGGCCGGCGCGGTGCCGCGGCCGCCGAGCGCGGTGGGGACGGCGACCTCGGCCAGCTGCCCGTGAGCGATGACCCCGACCCGGTCGGCCAGCTCCTCGGCCTCGTCGAGGTAGTGGGTGGTCAGGAGCATGGTGGTGCCCAGCTCGCGCAGCGACCGGATCAGCGCCCAGAACTGGCGGCGGGCCTCGGGGTCGAACCCGGTGGTGGGCTCGTCCAGGAACAGCAGCCGGGGCCGGCCCACGATGCCCAGCGCCACGTCCAGCCGGCGCCGCTGCCCACCCGAGAGCGTGCGGCCGCGGGCGCCCGCCTTCTCCGTGAGACCGACGAGCTCGAGCACCTCGTCGGGGTCGCGGGGATCGGCGTAGTAGGACGCCTGCGCCGACAGCAGCTCGCGCACCGAGAGCTGGCTGTCCCCCGCACCGGACTGCAGCACGATGCCGAGCTCGGCCTTCCAGCGGCGCCCGCCGCGCGCCGGGTCGACCCCGAGCACGCGCACCTCACCACCGTCGCGATCGCGGTAGCCCTCGCAGATCTCGACGGTCGTCGTCTTCCCCGCGCCGTTGGGACCCAGCAGGGCGAAGATCTCCCCACGGTGGATGTCGAGGTCCAGGCCGTCGACGGCCGCGCGGTCGCCGTACCGCTTGACCAGGCCGCGGATGGAGATGGCTGCGTCCGGGTTCAACGGCTCCCTCTCGGGGCCCGCCGCGAGCGTGCGAGTGGTGGGGAGGAGGGAGTCCTTCTGCACGAGAGACCAGTGTCCCCTACGAGCCTGCGGTGATGCGGTCGAGGACCAGCGGGAGCGGCTCGTCACCGGTGTCGACGCCGATGGCCCCCTCGAGCGCCTCGAGCGCCCGCGGGATGCGCGCGGCGTCGTCGGTGTGCAGCTCCAGCAGCGGCCGGCCGGCGGTCACCTGCTCCCCCACGCCGGCCGTCCAGGTGATCCCCGCGGCGGCCGACACCGGGTCCTCCTTGCGGGCTCGGCCGGCGCCCAGCCGCCAGGCGGCGACGCCGAGCGCGTAGGCGTCCAGGCGGGTCAGCATGCCGGTGGCCGGCGCGGTCACCACGTGCGTCTCGGCCGGGCGCGGCAGCGGGGCGT
The DNA here is from genome assembly GCF_054050995.1 of Blastococcus sp. SYSU DS1021. Classification (NCBI taxonomy): domain Bacteria; kingdom Bacillati; phylum Actinomycetota; class Actinomycetes; order Geodermatophilales; family Geodermatophilaceae; genus Blastococcus; species Blastococcus sp. SYSU DS1021. Next base: position 35,270 of record NZ_JBJHAL010000027.1, read on the forward strand.
CGGGGTCGCCGCCCTGCGCGGCGATCATCCGCCGCCACACGTCCATGGCCCGCCCGTCGGCCAGCGCCTCGGCGGGGTCGACGTCGTCGCGCCCGGCACCGGCCAGCATCTCCCGCGCCAGCGCCAGGGTCAGCTCGACGACGTCGGCCGGGCCGCCACCGGCGAGCACCTCCACCGACTCCGCGACCTCCACGGCATTGCCCGCGGCGCGGCCCAGTGGCCGGTCCATCGCCGTCACCAGGGCGACGGTGCGCACCCCGGCCGCCTCCCCGAGCCCGACCATCGTGCGGGCCAGCTCGCGCGACGCGGCGGGGTCCTTCATGAACGCCCCGGAGCCCGTCTTGACGTCCAGGACCAGCGCGTCGGCGCCCTCGGCGATCTTCTTGCTCATGATGGAGCTGGCGATCAGCGGGATCGACTCGACGGTGCCCGTGACGTCGCGCAGCGCGTAGAGCAGCTTGTCGGCCGGCGCCAGGTCGTGGCCGGCGGCGCAGATGACCGCGCCCACGTCGCGCAGCTGCGCCAGGTAGGCCTCCTCGTGCACGTCGGCCCGCCACCCGGGGATCGCCTCGAGCTTGTCCAGCGTGCCGCCGGTGTGGCCGAGGCCCCGGCCGGAGAGCTGCGGCACGGCCACCCCGCAGGCGGCGACGAGGGGCGCCAGAGGAAGGGTGATCTTGTCGCCGACGCCACCGGTGGAGTGCTTGTCGGCGGTCGGCCGGCCGAGGGACGACAGGTCCTTGCGCTCGCCGGAGTCGATCATCGCCTGGGTCCAGGACGCGAGCTCGTCGGCGGTCATCCCGCGGAAGAACACCGCCATGAGCAGCGCGCTCATCTGCTCGTCGGGGACCTGACCGGCGGTGTAGGCCCCGATCACCCAGCGGATCTGCTCCGTGGTGAGCGGCACGCCGTCCCGCTTGGCGCGGATGACGTCGATGGCGTCGTGACCGGCCATCAGCCCTGGCCCCGCTCGGCGGCAGCCGTCAGGTCCTCGGGACCGAAGGCGTCGGGCAGCACCTCGCGCATCGGCACGATGCCGAGGGACACCGTCTCGATCAGCATGTCGGCGCCGCCGTGCTCCCAGAGCAGCTGCCGGCAGCGGCCGCACGGCATGAGCGGCTGACCGTCCCCGCCGACGCAGGCCACCGCGACCAGCCGGCCGCCTCCGGTGCGGGCCAGGTCGCTGACCATCCCGCACTCGGCGCACAGGCCCAGCCCGTACGAGGCGTTCTCCACGTTGCACCCGGTGACGACGCGGCCGTCGTCGACCAGCCCGGCGACCCCGACCGGGAACCTCGAGTAGGGGGCGTAGGCGTGGGTCATGGCCTCGCGGGCCGCGGTCCGGAGGGCATCCCAGTCGGGCTCGGGCAGGTCGGGCACTAGTGCTCCCCTCGTCGGTACACCAGGCCGTCCGCCTTGGGCATCCGCAGCCGTTGGGAGGCCAGCGAGAGGACCAGCAGCGTGGTCAGGTGCGGGGTGAAGAAGACGATGCCGTCGGGCAGCTCGTCGATGGTCAGGAAGCCGACCAGCGCGACGGCGGCGAACACCACGGCGAGGCCCGCGGGCACCCAGCGGCGGCGCAGCGCCTGGTACACGGCCACGCCGACGAGCAGCAGGGCGACCAGGAGCAGCAGCGCGACGACCGCCGTCCGGCTGCGCAGCTGCAGGGCGTCGGAGAAGCCGAACAGCCCGGCGCCGGCGGCCAGGCCTCCCGGCCGCCAGTTGCCGAAGATCAGCGCGGCCAGGCCGATGAAGCCGCGGCCACCGGTCTGCCCTTCGCGGTAGATGCCGGCCACGAACACGAGGAAGACACCGCCGAGCCCGGCCAGCGCGCCGGAGATGATCACCGCGATGTACTTCATCCGGTAGACCGGGACGCCGAGCGAGTCCGCCGCCGCGGGGTTCTCGCCGCACGACCGCAGCCGCAGCCCGAACGCCGTCCGCCAGAGGATCACGTACGAGATCGGGATGAGCAGGATCGCCAGCAGGGTGACCACACCGAGCCCGCTGGTGAGCCCGCGGAGCACCCCGGCGAGGTCGCTCAGCAGGAACCAGCCGGTGTCCTCCAGGTCGCCCAGCAGGTCGGGCCCGGAGGAGAGCACCGGGATCGAGAAGCTCGGCGGGTCGCCGCCCACCGACGGCGACTGCGTCGGGCCGCCCCCGGTGCCCTGGACGTAGACCAGTTCCGACAGGAAGCGGACGACACCCGCGGCGAGGATGTTGATCGCCACCCCGGAGATGACGTGGTCGACGCCGAAGGTCACCGTCGCGATGGCGTGCAGCAGGCCGCCGATGGCCCCGAGCACGGTGCCGCCGATGATCGCGCCGACCCAGCCCCACTGCCAGCCGGCCCAGCCGGCGCCCCAGGTGCCGAGGATCAGCATCCCCTCGAGGCCGATGTTGACCACGCCGGCGCGCTCGGAGTAGAGGCCACCCAGCGCCGCCAGCCCGATCGGCACCGCCAGCAGAAGCGCAGCCCGCATCGTCGACGACGAGGTCAGCGCCTCCTCGCCGGAGACCGCCCGCGTGACGGAGAAGACGAACAGCAGGCCGACGACCAGCCACAGGATCCTGCTGCCTCGGCCCCCGCCGGTGAGCCGGTCGGTGAGCGGGCCACGGCTGGGCCGGGTCGCGGTGCTGCCGCCGGCCGGGGTCGCGGTGGTCATGCGCGCGCCTCCTCGGAAGAGCCCGGGACTCCGGTGCGGACCCGGTGCCCGCCGTCCGGACCGGCGCCGGGGCCGGGACCGCCGGGGCCCGCACCGCCACCCGGGTCCGGCGGCGCGCCGGTCGCCTCGGCAGCGGACCGCTCGGCCGAGCGCAGGGCCAGCCGGCGGGCGACCTCGTTGGCGATCACGACGGCGAGCACGATCGTCCCCTGGATGATCGTCACCACCGACGCGGGGATGTCGGCGAACTGCAGCGGCAGCGCCGCACGGTCGAGGAACGCGAACAGCAGTGCCGCCAACGCGATGCCGAGGACGTTGTTCCTCCCGAGCAGGGCCACGGCGATGCCCAGGAAACCGAGCCCGGCGGTGAACTCGGTGCCGAAGGCGCGCGTCTCGCCGAGCAGGTCGGGCAACCCGATGAGCCCCGCGACGGCACCGGAGAGCAGCATGGTCGTGACGACCATGCGGCGGGCGTCGACACCGCTGGCGGTGGCGGCGGACGCCGAGATGCCGGTGGCCCGCAGGTCGAAGCCGAACCGGGTGCGCTGGACGAGCACCGCGATCACGATCCCCACCACGACGGCCACGACGAGGAAGCCGAACAGCTCCGTGCGCGGCTCGGCCAGCCCGAAGGCGCCGAGCACCCCGCCCAGCCCCGGGAACCACGCCGACTCCGGCAGCGGCGTCGTGGTGATGATCGACGCGCCCTCCGGGCTGCCCCGGAACGGGCCGGTGAGCAGGAAGGACGCCAGCCCGAGCGCGATGAAGTTCAGCATGATGGAGCTGATGACCTCGCTGACACCGCGGGTCACCTTGAGCACGCCCACGATGCCGGCCCAGAAGGCGCCGACCACCATGGCCACGACGATGACCAGCAGGACGTGCAGCGGGCCGGGCAGCGCCACGGCCGCACCGACGGCGGCGGCGACGACGGTGGCCAGCCGGTACTGGCCCTCGACGCCGATGTTGAACAGCCCCATGCGGAAGGCGATGGAGACGGCGAGCCCGGCCAGGAACAGCGGGACGGCGCGGTTGAGGATCACCACGATCGACTGCACCTGCTGCGAGGGCCGCTCGCCCAGGTCGACCATGACCTGCAGCGCCCGCAACGGGTTCTCCCCGATGAGGGCGATGACGAGGGCGGAGATCACCAGCGCCACGAGGACGGCGAGCACCGGGCCGAGCAGCGTCAGGCCGGTGCGGCGCAGGCGGTTCACGCGGCGCCCGCCGCGGTCCGGGCGCCGGTCATGTACCCGCCGAGCTCCTCGGGGGTGACCTGGCGGGGGTCCACGGTGGCCACGAGGCGGCCGCGGAACATGACGTGGAGGGTGTCGGAGAGCCCGATCAGCTCGTCGAGGTCGGCAGAGACCAGCACGATCCCCATCCCTTCGCCGCGGGCGTCCTTGAGCAGCTCCCAGATGACCGATTGGGCGCCGACGTCGACCCCTCGGGTGGGATGGGCGGCGATCAGCAGCCGCGGGCCGGCGCTCATCTCGCGGCCGACGATGAGCTTCTGCTGGTTGCCGCCGGAGAGCGCGGCGGCCAGCGTCTCGGGGCCGGGCGCGCGGACGTCGTACTCGCGCATGATCCGCTCGGTGTCGGCGCGGGCCGCCTTCCGGTCGATGAACGGGCCCCGGGCCGCCGGCGGCCGGGTCTGGTGGCCCAGGATCCGGTTCTCCCAGAGCGGGGCGTCGAGCAGCATCCCCTGCCGGTGGCGGTCCTCGGGGATGAAGCCGATGCCGGCCTCGCGGCGGGCCCGCGTGCTCCACCCGGTGACGTCGTCCTCGCCGAGCCGGACCCTGCCGGCGGCGAGCGGGCGCAGGCCCATGATCGCGTCGACCAGCTCTGCCTGGCCGTTGCCCTCGACCCCGGCGATGCCCACGACCTCGCCCTCGCGGACGGTCAGGTCGACGGAGTCCACCAGCGGCCGCCCCATGTCCGAGGCCACGGTGACGCCCGACAGCCGGAGCACCGGGACCTCGCGCACGGTGGAGCTGCGGAGCTCCGGCGTGGGCAGCTCGGCGCCGACCATCATCTCGGCGAGCTGCTTGGCCGTGGTCGTGCGCGGATCGGCCTCCCCCACCGTGGTGCCCCGGCGGATCACGGTGATCGTGTCGGCGACCTTGCGTACCTCGTCGAGCTTGTGCGAGATGAAGATGACGGTGAGGCCCTCGCGCTTGAGCTCCGCGAGGTTGCCGAAGAGCTCGTCGACCTCCTGGGGCACCAGGACGGCGGTCGGCTCGTCGAGGATGAGAGTGCGGGCGTTGCGGTAGAGCACCTTCGCGATCTCGACCCGCTGGCGGTCACCGACGCCGAGCTCCTCCACCAGCGCGTCGGGGCGCAGCCCGAGGCCGTAGCGGTCGGAGATCTCCTCGATCCGGCGGCGGGCGCCGTCCCGGTCCAGCCGGCCGCCCTTCGTGGGCTCGCTGCCCAGCACCACGTTCTCCAGGACCGTGAAGTTGTCGGCCAGCATGAAGTGCTGGTGGACCATGCCGATCCCGGCCGCGATGGCGTCGGCCGGGCTGCGGAACTGCACGGGGCGGCCGTCGACGAGGATCGTCCCCTCGTCCGGCCGGTGCTCGCCGTACAGCGTCTTCATCAGCGTGGACTTGCCGGCCCCGTTCTCCCCGACGATGGCGTGCACCTCGCCGCGGCGGACCGCCAGCTCGATGTCCTTGTTCGCCACGACGCCGGGGAAGCGCTTGGTGATGCCGCGCAGCTGGACCGCGTAGGGCGATCGGGCCGCCTCGTCGCCGGACGTGGCGCCGGCGGCTGGAGCCTGGGCCATGGGTGGGCCTCTCTCTGACGGTGCGCCGCGCGGGCGGCGCTGGTCTCGATCCGGCGCACCGGTGACGACGCCGGTCGGGTCGTCGTCCCCCGGATGACCGGTGGTCGGGCGGGGTGACCGGGGTGCGGGCACCCGCCCTGCGCATGATGTCGCACCCTCGCGGCGACCGGGACCGCGCCCCCCGCGCCGGGGTCGGGGGCCCGCTCGCCACGACGGCGGGCCCGGGCGGGATGCCCGGACCCGCCGTCGGAGGGTCGCTCCGGTGCGCCGGCCGGAGCTGTCCGGCCGGCGCACCCGGCCTCACGGGGTCGTGGGGACCTCGATCTCGCCGGAGACGATGCGCTGGCGCCACTCCTCGAGCTGGCCCTGGATGTCGTCGATCTGCCCACCCGAGGTGGCCAGGCCGACGCCGTCGCTCTCCAGGTCGTAGACCAGGTCGATGCCGCCCTGGACGTTGCCCTCGGCGTAGTCGGTGATGAAACTCTCGACGGCGTTGTCGACCCGCTTGAGCATCGAGGTCATGATCACCGCCTGCAGCGCGGGGTCGTCGACCGTCTGGTACTGGTCGGAGTCGACGCCGATCGCCCGGTTGCCGGTCTGGGCCGCCGCCTGGAAGACGCCGGTGCCCGAGCCGCCCGCCGCGTGGAACACGATGTCCGCGCCGGCGTCGTACATGCTGCGGGCCAGGATCTGACCGCGGGCCGGGTCACCGAACCCGGAGAAGTCGCCGGCCGGCGAGATGTACTCGACGTCGACCTGGATGTCCGGGTTGACGGCCTTGGCACCGGCCACGTACCCGGCCTCGAACTTCTGGATCAGCGGCATCTCGACGCCGCCGACGAAGCCGACGTGCCCGGTCTCGCTCTTCAGCGCCGCCGCGACGCCGGCGAGGAAGCTGCCCTCCTCCTCGGCGAAGACGAGGCCGGTCAGGTTCTCGGTCTCGATCCCCTCCTCTTCCGTGCGGACGTCCACGACGGCGAACGTGGTGTCGGGGAAGTCCTCGGCGACCTCGCCGATCGAGTCGCTGTAGGCGAAGCCGACGGCGATGACCGGGTCGTAGCCCGCCTCGGCCAGGTTGGCCAGGCCCTCGACGCGGTCGGAGCCGTCGTCGTTGGGGCTGAACTCCTGGACCTCGCCGTCCAGCGCCCCGATGGCCGCCTCGACACCGGCGTAGGCCGAGTCGTTGAACGACTGGTCGCCGCGGCCACCGACGTCGTACGCGAGGCCGACCTGGAGGTCACCCGAACCGCTGCCGCCGCCGCTGTCGCCGCCGGCCGTGGGCTCCTCGTCGCTGGCACAGGCCGCCAGGGCCAGGCTGCCGGCCAGCAGCAGCGCCGCGGCCTTCGTCATCCGCGCTCGGCGCAAGACGATCTCCTCTCTGGGGGGAGGACCCACGCGTGGCGGGGTTCTCCCGGGGGTGTGGACTGCGGTGGCTCGCGGGCCCGCGTGGAGCGGGCCGTCGTGGGCCACGACCCAGGACGCTAACCGCGCGGACCCGGCACGCCCCAAACTCTGCGGCGGACTGAAACCCGATCGTTGCGAACCCTCATCCGATCGGGCCGCCTTCTCCCCGGAAGCCGTGTCCCACCTCACCTCCGCATAGCCTCCGGGCATGGGACGACGACGTGCGGCCTGTCTGGCGGGCGCCGTGACACTCGCTCTCGTGGCGGGCCCGGCCGGCCCGGCCGGAGCGACCCCGCCGCCGCCGACCACGACGGCGACCCCGCCTCGCCCCACGGTCGACCTCACCGCGCCGACGCCGACCGCCCCCCGCACGGGCCTGCCCCCGCGGGGCACCGCCCCGGACGGCAGCACGGTGGGCGGCGAGCGGCTGCGCACCCGCGGCCTCGTCGTCGCCGACGGCGCTCCCCCGCTCCCCGACGGCGTGGTCGCGTCCGGCTGGCTGGTCGCCGACGCGGGCACGGGGGCGGTGCTGGCCGCCCGCGACCCGCACGGGCGGTACTTCCCGGCGAGCACCCTCAAGACCCTGACCCTCCTGACGCTGGCGCACCGGCTCGACCCGGCCGAGGTGGTGGTGGGCACGGTCGAGGACGAGCAGATCGAGGGCAGCCGCGTCGGGCTCGTGGCCGGCGGGCGCTACCCCGTCCCGCTGCTCTTCACGGCGCTGATGCTGCAGTCGGGGAACGACGTCGCATCGGCGCTGGCGCGGGCGGCCGGCGGCGAGGCGGCCACGGTCGCCGCGATGAACCGGACGGCCGTGGAGCTGGGTGCCTACGACACGGTCGCCGGCACCCCGTCCGGGCTGGACGTCGCCGGCCAGTCCTCCTCCCCCTACGACCTGGCGCTGATCTTCCGCGCGCTCGTAGAGGACCCGGTCACCGCGGCGGTGCTGCGCACGCCGACGGCGGACATGCCGGCGGTCGGGGACCGGTTCCCGGGCTTCCAGATCCAGAACCAGAACCCGCTGCTGACCGGCTACCCCGGCAACCTCGGCGGGAAGACGGGGTTCACCGACGCCGCCCGGCACACGTTCGTCACCGCAGCCGAGCGCGACGGCCGCCGGCTCGTGGTGAGCGTCCTGGACACGGAGAACCGACCGCTGCGGGCGGCCGACCAGGCGGCGCTGCTGCTCGACTGGGGGTTCGCCGTCCCCACCACCGTCCCGGGGGTGGGGACGCTGGTCCGCCCCGCCGACCTGGCCCCCGCCACGCCGGCGGCGCCCGCCACCCCGCCCGCACCCTCCGCCCCGACCTCCCCGGCGCCGCGTCGCCCGATGCTCGCCGCGCCCGCGCCGCACGCGGCCGCGTCGCCCTGGGCCGTGGCCGCCCTCGCCGGGCTGGGGCTCGGCGCGCTGGGCGCGGTCAGCGCGACGGCGCGGCGGCGGCGACAGGCGCCCGCTCCTCCGGCTGCCGGCCGGCGCCCTCCACCGCGGGGAGGGTGGCGGTCCAGGCGGCGGTGAAGAACGCGAACCGGAACACGATGTTGATCCAGACCAGGATGCCGACGGCGCCGCCGAAGGCCGACGCGGTCACGCTCCCGGAGATGAGCGACAGGTAGAGGTTCCCGATCAGCTTCATGGCCTCGAAGCCCACGGCGCCGAACAGCGCCCCGGGCAGCAGCCGCCGCACGGGGTGCGGCGTGGCCGGGACCACCTTCAGCAGCCAGAGGAAGACGACGGTGTCGCCGAGGAAGGCCAGCGCCAGCCCCACCACGGTCGTGAACACCGCGAGCCCCGTCGCGTCCGTCAGCCCGAGCACGTCGAGGAACCACGACGTCGCCCCCGTGGCGACCCCGGTCAGCACGAGGCTCGCCAGCCCGACCGCGCCCAGCAGCACCAGCGCCAAGAGGTCCTGGACGTTGTCGCGGAGGAACTCCGGCTCGTCGGCGCGCCCCTTCCAGATGCGCTCCATGCCGATGCGCAGCTTGTCCATCGCCCGCAGCCCGGCGTAGACGAACCCCACGAGGCCGATCACGCCGACCACCTCGGCCGAGCCGACCGCCCCGCGCAGGTCCGCGACGATGTCCCGCCCGGTGCTGCCGGGGAACGCCTCCCGGATCGCCTCGTAGAGCTCCCGCTGCAGCAGCTCGTTCCCGGCCAGCACCAGCCCGATCACCGAGGCCACCAGCAGCAGCACGGGGAACAACCCGAGGAACACGAAGTAGGTGACGCCCGCGGCCATGAGGTCCCCCTGCGTCCGCCGGTACCGCCCACCGGCACGGGCCAGGTGGTCGAACCAGGGGGACCGCCGCCGAGCGGCGTCGACCGCCCCCTCGACGCGGTCCCACGTCCGCGCCGGCAACCCCTTCCGGGCGGGGGCGTCGCGGGGAGGGGCGGAGCTCACCGCCCGAGTCTGGCGGCTGGCCGCCGGGTGCGCGCCCTCAGCGCTCCCGGCCGGTCAGGGGGTACTCGCGGGCGACCTCCCAGGCGCCGGCCGCCGTCTGCTCGAACTCGGTGAAGTGGTCCACCCGGAACTCGGCGGAGAGGTCCTGCAGCCCGCAGTAGGCCAGCTCGAGCATGTCGGCCGGCACGTCGTGGGCGACGGTGACGTGCGGGTGGTACGGGAAGGAGAGCGAACGGGCGAGCGGACCCCGTCGGACGTCGTTGGCCAGCAGCTCGCAGTTGCCGATCCCCCGAGCGACGGCCACGAACACGACGTCGGAGACCGGCGTGAACGTGCCGGTACCGGCCAGGTGCATGTCGAACGGCGGGTGCGCGGCGGCGACGTCGGCGAGGTGCTCGGTGATGGTGGCGCGGTCGGCGACCGGCACCTCCGTCGGCGGGAGCAGGGTCACGTGCGGCGGGACCAGCGTCGCCTGCGGGTCGCCGACCTTGGCGCGCCAGTCGACGAGCAGGGACGCCCAGGGCTCGGGGATCGGCACGATCACCCCGAGCACCGCCGTCTCCGGCGGCGTCCCCAGCCGGCCGACGAAGGTGTCGTCGTTCATGCCACCGGCCCCGCGGGTGGCAGGAAGCCGACCCGCTCGTAGACCGTGGCCAGCGTGCGGCCGGCCACTTCCCGGGCGCGTGCCGCTCCCGCGGCGAGCAGGCGCTGGAGCTCGGCGGGGTCGGCCATCAGCTCCGCCGTGCGCCGCTGCACCGGGGCGAGGGCGTCGGTGACGACCTCGGCGAGCTCCTTCTTCAGGTCGCCGTACCCGCGGCCGGCGAAGTGCTCCTCCAGCTCCGCGGTGCTCCGTCCGGAGAAGGCGGAGTGGATGGTGAGGAGGTTCGTCACGCCCGGCTTGTTCTCGGGGTCGGCGACGATCTCCCGCCCGGTGTCGGTGACCGCGGAACGGATCTTCTTCGCCGTCACCTTCGGGTCGTCCAGCAGGTTGATGCAGCCGGCCGGGGGAAGGCTCTTGCTCATCTTCTTCTCGGGCGTCTGCAGGTCCAGCACCTTGGCCGCGCCCGCCGGGATGTAGGCCTCGGGCATCGTGAACGTCTCGCCGTACCGCCCGTTGAACCGGCCGGCCAGGTCGCGGGTGAGCTCCAGGTGCTGCCGCTGGTCCTCTCCCACCGGCACCCGGTGCGCCTGGTACAGCAGGATGTCCGCGGCCTGCAGCACCGGGTAGGTGAACAGCCCCACCGACGTCGGACCGACCCCCTCGCGGGAGCTCTTGTCCTTGAACTGGGTCATCCGGCCGGCCTCCCCGAAGCCGGTGAGGCACTGCAGCACCCAGGCCAGCTGGGCGTGCTCGGGCACCTGGCTCTGCACGAACAGGGTGCTGCGGGCGGGGTCCACGCCCAGGGCGAGCAGCTGTGCCGCCGACACCAGCGTGCGCCGGCGGAGCACGGCCGGGTCCGGCTGCTCGAGGGTGATCGCGTGCAGGTCGACGACGCAGTAGAAGGCGTCGTGGTCCTCCTGCATGCTCACCCACTGCCGGAGGGCGCCGACGTAGTTGCCGAGGTGGAAGGAGTCCGCCGTCGGCTGGATGCCGGAGAGCACTCGGGGAAGAGCCACGTCGGCCATCAAACCAGCCGGGACCGGCGCCCGTTCCGGGCTCCCCCGCACCGCCGGGACACCGGCCGCCGCAGGGGCGGGGTCGGTGCTGGTCAGCGTGCCGTGACCGGGAGGGCGTCGTCGAGCGCGGCGAGGAAGACGTCGTCCTCCTCCGGCGTGCCCACGGTGACCCGGATGCCCTCCCCCGCGAACGGCCGGGTGATCACCGCCCGGGCCTCCAGGGCAGCCGCGAGCTCGGCCGTGCGCTCCCCCGTCGGCAGCCACACGAAGTTGGCCTGGCTGTCGGCGACCTCCAGCCCCCGGTCGCGCAGCGCGGCGGTGAGCCGCTCGCGCTCGGTGACGACCGCGGCGCACCGCGCCCGCACCTCGTCCTCGCTGGCCAGCGCCGCGACCGCCGCCGCCTGGGCCACCATGCCGACGCTGAACGGCAGGTGGGTCTTGCGCACCGCCTCGGCGACCGCCGGGTCCTCGGCGAGCAGGTAGCCGACGCGCAGCCCGGCCAGCCCCCAGGCCTTGGAGAAGGTGCGGAGGACCGCCACGTTGGGCCTCCCGCGCATCAGCTCCACGCCGTCGGGGACCCGGGGGTCGGTGACGAACTCGCGATAGGCCTCGTCGAGGACGACCAGCGTCTCCGCGGGCACCGCGTCGAGGAAGCGCTCCAGCTCGGCTCGGCGCACCGCCGTCCCGGTGGGGTTGTTGGGGTTGCAGACGAACACCAGCCGCGTGGCGTCGTCCAGTGCGGCGGCCAGCGCCTCGAGGTCGTGGGTGTCGGGAGACCCGCCGGGCCGGCCGGGGACCAGCGGCACCTGGATCGCGCGGGCGTCGGCGACCCGGGCGAGCAGCGGGTACATCTCGAACGACCGCCAGGCGAAGGCGATGCTCGTCCCGGGGTCGTTGTACGCCTGGGCGAGCTCCTGGCAGATCGCCACGGCCCCGCAGCCGGTGGCGACCTGCGCGGGGTCGACCCCGTAGCGCTCGGCCAGCGCGCCGGTGAGGACGACGGCGCCGTTGTCCGGGTACCGGTTGGTCTCGGCGACCGCGGCGGTGACCGCCTCGACGACGGCGGGCAGCGGCGGGAACGCGACCTCGTTGCTGGCGAGCTTCACAGCGCGCTCGACGCCGATCTCGCGGGCCAGGTCCGCCGGGTTCCGGCCGGGCCGGTACGCGGGCAGCGACTGCACCGCCGGTCGGGCACTGACCACCAGATCCTCCGCTTCCCACGGGCCGTCCTTCTAAGGTGTGCCCATGCGCGTACTCGTCGCCGGCGGCGCCGGCTACATCGGCAGCGTAGTGACCGCCGCCCTGCTCGACCGCGGTCACGACGTCACCGTCCTCGACGACCTCTCGACGGGGCACGCCGACGCGGTGCCCGAGGGCGCGACGCTGGCCGAGGTGTCGCTGCACGATTCCGCGCCGGTGCTCGCCGAGGTCCGGCCCGAGGCGGTGCTGCACTTCGCGGCCAAGTCGCTGGTCGGGGTCTCCCAGCAGCAGCCGGAGGACTACTGGCACACCAACGTCGGCGGCTCGTTCGCGCTGCTGGAGGCAATGCGCGCGGTCGACTGCCGGCGGATCGTCTTCTCCTCCACCGCCGCGACCTACGGGGAGCCGGACCAGGTGCCCATCCGCGAGGACGCACCCACCCGGCCGACCAACACCTACGGCGCCTCGAAGCTCGCCGTCGACCACATGCTCACCTCGTACGCCGTCGCCCACGGGTTCGCCGCGGTGAGCCTGCGGTACTTCAACGTCGCCGGCGCCGCCTACGGGCTCGGCGAACGGCACGCCACCGAGACCCACCTCATCCCCATCGCCCTCCAGGTGGCGGCGGGGCAGCGTGAGTCGCTGACCGTCTACGGCCAGGACTACCCGACCCCCGACGGCACCTGCATCCGCGACTACGTGCACGTCGAGGACCTGTCGGACGCCCACCTGCTCGCGCTGCCCGCACCGGCGGCCGGCGAGCACCGCATCTACAACCTGGGCAACGGCACCGGCTTCTCCGTGCAGGAGGTCGTCGAGGCCGCCCGCACGGTCACCGGCCACCCCATCCCGGTCACCATCGGCGAACGGCGGGCCGGCGACCCGGCGCAGCTGGTGGCCTCCAGCGACCGCATCCGCGCCGACCTCGGCTGGGCGCCGAAGCACACCGACCTGGTCGGCATCGTGCGCGACGCCTGGGCGGTCGCCCGGTCCCGCTGACGCCCGACGCAGCGGGGCGCCCCTAGGCGGTCGGGGCCTCGCTGCGCTCGTCGTCCTCCGGGACGTCGGGGGCCGGGGGCGGGCCGACGCGCAGGCGGGCGATCCGCCGGCCGTCGAGCTCCAGCACCTCGATGCTGCGCCCCTCGGCCTCGGCGGTGTCCCCGACCCGGGGCAGCCGGCCGAGCTCGGCCAGGACGTAGCCGGCGGCCGTCTCGTACGGCCCCTCGGGCAGCCGCAGCCCGGTGGCCTCGGCGAAGTCGTCGAGGTTGAGGAGGCCGTCGACCTCCCGCGGCGCGTCGGGCGACTGCCGGGCCTCGGGCTCGACCTCCTCGTCGTACTCGTCGTAGATCTCCCCGATGACCTCCTCGATGAGGTCCTCGAGCGTGACGATGCCGTCGGTGCCGCCGTACTCGTCGACGACGATCGCCAGGTGCTGGTTGTCCCGGCGCATCTCGCTGAGCACCGTCAGGACCGCGGCGGTGCCGGGCAGCCTGGTGACCTCGCGGGCCAGGTCCCCCACGGTCGCCGCCCGCCCCGCCGGGTGGTTGGGCAGGAACAGGTCGCGCACGTGCACGAAGCCGACGACGTCGTCCTCGTCCTGGCCGACGACGGGGAACCGCGACCAGTTCGACTCCGCCACCAGCTTGGCCGCGCGACTGGCGGTCATCGACGCCTCGAGGAACTGCACCTCGGTGCGCGGCGTCATCACCTCGCGCACCTCGCGCTCGCCGGCGCGGAACACCTCGTCGATGAGCCGGCGCTCGTCGCTGCTGAGCGACTCGTGCGCGGCCACCAGGTCGCGCAGCTCCTCCTGGCTGATCGACTCACCGCTGGCCTTGGGGTCACCGCCGACCAGCCGGACGAGCCCGTTGGTCGACTTCGACAGCAGCCAGATGACCGGCCGGGACAGCTTGGCGATGGCGTTCAGCGGTGCGGCGACCATGAGGGAGAAGCCCTCGGCCCGCTGGAGGGCCAGCCGCTTGGGGGTGAGCTCACCCACGACGAGGGACACGTAGCTGATCGCGACGGTGACCAGGACCAGCGCCAGGGTGCCGGAGAGCCTCTGGCTCACGCCCTGGTCCTGCAGCCAGTCGGCCAGGGGCGCCGAAAGGGTGCTCGCACCGAACGCGGCGGAGAAGAACCCGGCGAGGGTGACCCCCACCTGCACGGCGGCGAGGAACTGGTTCGGGTCCCCGAGGAGCTTCTGCACCGCCTTGCCGCGGCGGCCACCCTGCTCGGCCATGGCCCGGACCTGCGACTCCCGCAGCGAGACCAGCGCGATCTCCGCGCCGGCGAACGCGCCGCCGATCAGGATGAAGACGACGACCATGACGATGTTGAGCCATACGTCGCTCACCGGCGGCGTGCTCCTCAGGGGTTCGGGATGGGGCGGACCGTTCCATGGTGCCGGGTCCATGCTGCCCGGCGACCGCGCCCGCACGCCCGGGAACCCCGGTCGGGTGCGTGAGTGTGCGCACTCCCAGGCGCTTTCGCCGCAGGGTGCGTACGGATAGTCTCTGATCGATAACGGATCGTGATCTTTCTGAGGAGCCGCATGCGCCACCGGCCGTCCGGCCCCCTGCTGCCCACCCGGCGGTCCCCGAGGGTGGGTCTCGCCGTCGCGATGGCGTTCGGCGCCACCGCCGTCGTGCTCACCGCCCCCGTGGTCTCCGGGCCGGAGGAGGCGCCCCGCCCGTTCGACCCGTCGTCCTCGGCCGGATCCGCTCCCCACTCCTCCACGTCGGTGGTGCCCGGCACCGCCCCGGCAGCGCCCGGGCCGTCGGGCGACACCGCCGCGGCGCCGGAAACCGGTTCCGGGCAGCCTGCGGCGGCCGTCCCCGAGCCGGCGCCCGAACCTGCGCCCGCGCCCGGTCACGGGGCTGCGCCGCCGTCCGCGCCCGCCGGCCCTTCCGCGTCGACCAGCCGGGCCCCTGCCCCCACGGCCGCCGCGGCGGCACCGCCCCCCGGCGCCGCGAGCGCGCCGGCGGCCCGGGGCGCCGAGGGCGAGGTCGTGGCCCTGGTGAACGCCCAGCGCTCTCAGGCCGGCTGCGGTCCGGTGGCGGCCGACGCCGGGCTCGCCGCGGTCGCCCGGGCGCACAGCGCCGGCATGCGCGACCGCGGGTTCTTCGACCACGTCGACCCCGACGGGCTCGACCCGTTCGACCGGGCCGACCGGGCAGGCGTCTCCGCCCGGGCGGAGAACATCGCGCGCGGCCAGGCCGACCCGGCCGCCGTCATGGCCTCGTGGCTGAACAGCCCCGGCCACCGGGCCAACATCCTGAACTGCGGGCTGACCCGGTTGGGCGTCGGTGTGGCGACCGGCTCCGGCGGGCCCTGGTGGACCCAGCTGTTCGGCTGACTCGCCCGGTCTCACCTACCCGCCTTGGCTGCGCACCCCGGCGAGCGCCGTCCACAGGCGGCGCGAGATGCGGCAGATCGGGCTCCCCGAGCCCTTCGGGAGCCCGGTTCGACGCATCTCGCCGCCGACCCGACCCCGGACGCGCAGCGGCCCCGTCCAGAGGCTCACCCCGAGCGTGCGAGGGGTGAGGAGGACGGGGTCCTCCTTCAGGCCATGGCCTTCTGCAGGTTGGTGTCGATGGCCGCCAGGAACTCCTGGGTGGTCAGCCACGGCTGGTCCTTGCTGATCAGCAGCGCCAGGTCCTTGGTCATCTGACCGCTCTCGACGGTGTCGATGCAGACCTTCTCCAGGGTCTCCGCGAAGCGGGTCACCTCGGGCGTGCCGTCCAGCTTGCCGCGGTGGGCCAGGCCCCGGGTCCAGGCGAAGATCGACGCGATCGGGTTGGTCGAGGTCTCCTTGCCCTGCTGGTGCTGGCGGAAGTGCCGGGTCACCGTGCCGTGAGCGGCCTCGGCCTCCACCGTGCGGCCGTCGGGGCTCATGAGCACCGAGGTCATGAGGCCGAGCGAGCCGAAGCCCTGGGCCACGGTGTCGGACTGCACGTCGCCGTCGTAGTTCTTGCAGGCCCAGACGTAGCCGCCCTCCCACTTGAGGGACGCGGCGACCATGTCGTCGATCAGCCGGTGCTCGTACGTGATGCCGGCGGCGTCGAACTTCTCCTTGAACTCGGCCTGGAAGACCTCCTCGAACAGGTCCTTGAAGCGGCCGTCGTAGGCCTTGAGGATCGTGTTCTTGGTCGACAGGTAGACCGGGTAGCCGCGCTGCAGGCCGTAGTTCATCGAGGCCCGCGCGAAGTCGCGGATCGAGTCGTCCAGGTTGTACATCGCCATGGCGACGCCGCCGCCGGGCGACTGGAAGACCTCGTGCTCGATCGGCGCGGACCCGTCGGCCGGCTGGAAGCTGATCGTCAGCGTGCCCTCGCCGGGGAACTTGAAGTCGGTGGCGCGGTACTGGTCACCGAAGGCGTGGCGGCCGACGACGATCGGCTTGGTCCAGCCCGGCACCAGCCGCGGCACGTTCTCCATGATGATCGGCTCGCGGAAGATGACGCCGCCGAGGATGTTGCGGATCGTCCCGTTGGGCGAGCGGTACATCCGCTTGAGCCCGAACTCCTCGACGCGCGCCTCGTCCGGCGTGATCGTCGCGCACTTGACGCCGACGCCGTGCTTCTTGATGGCGTTCGCGGAGTCGACGGTGATCTGGTCGTCGGTCGCGTCCCGCGCCTCGATCCCCAGGTCGTAGTACTCCAGGTTGACGTCGAGGTACGGGAGGATCAGCTGGTCCTTGATGAACTGCCAGATGATCCGGGTCATCTCGTCGCCGTCGAGCTCGACGACGGTGCCCTCGACCTTGATCTTGCTCACGCGTTCTCCTTGTGCGGTCACGGCCCCGTCCCGAGGCTCGCCCCGAGCGTGCGAGGGGTGAGGAGGACGGGGTCCTTCTACTTCTTCAGAGGTCGGCTACGTCGGCCTGCTTCGCGCGCACTGCTTCGGCGGCCTCACGCAGGCCCGCCACTTCGCTCTCCGCCAGGTCGCTCTCGACGACCCGCCGGACGCCTTCCCGGCCGATCTCGGCCTCCACCCCGAGGTACACCCCGGAGATGCCGTACTCGCCGTCGACCCATGCGCACACCGGCATGACGGCGCCGGAGTCCTCCATGACCGCCCGGGCCATGCGGGCGGCAGCGGCGGAGGGAGCGTAGTAGGCCGACCCCGTCTTGAGCAGGGCCACCACCTCCGCGCCACCGTTGCGGGTGCGCTGGACGAGGTGCTCGATGCGGTCCGGCGCCATCGCCTCGGCCAGCGGCTTGCCGTCGACGGTGCACCGGGACGGCACCGGGACCATGGTGTCGCCGTGCGAGCCCAGGGTCAGGGTCCGCACCGAGGAGACCGGGACACCGAGCTCCTCGGCGACGTTGTTGGTGAAGCGGGCCGTGTCGAGCATGCCGGCCTGCCCCATGACCCGCTGCTTCGGGAAGCCGGTCGCCAGCTGCGCCAGCGCGGTCATTTCGTCCAGCGGGTTGGAGACGACGATGACGACGGCGTCGGGCGAGGTCCGCGCGATGTTCTCCGAGACCTGGCGGACGATGCCCGCGTTGGTCTCGATCAGGTCCATCCGGCTCATGCCGGGCTTGCGCGGCAGACCGGCGGTGACGACGACGACGTCGGAGCCCTCGGTGCCCTCGTAGGAGCCTCCGCCGACGCCCACCACCTCGGTCTCGAACCCCTCGATCGGGCGCGACTGGTTCATGTCCAGCGCGAGCCCCTCGGGCTTGCCTTCCACGATGTCGGTGAGGACGACGGTCTCGAAGACGTCGTACTCGGCCAGTCGCAGTGCGGTGGTGGAGCCGTAGAAACCGGCACCGACCACGGTGACCTTGCCGTTCCTGGGCTGCTTCGCCATGGTCGCCAACCTAGCCCTGCCCGGCGCCCCGCGCCGCCCCGGGGGCGCTCACGTGCCGGGGATGGCCAGGGCGACGGCGGCGAGCGCGATCCCCGTCCCGGCCAGGAGGACGACGTCGACCGCCCGGCTGCGGACCGCGAGGAAGCCCACCCGCCGGACCGGCAGGAGCAGCCGCAGCAGCGCCGCGCCCACCAGGGAGGTCCCGACCACCACCAGCCCCCAGCGCCAGTGCTCGACGGTGACCAGCAGCAGCCCGATCCCCACGCCGACCAGTACCGCGAGCAGCGGCAGCTGCCGCAGCAGCCCGGCGAGGAAGGGCCGGCGGACGTAGAGCGGCGGGCGGCTCACGGATCAGGCCGACAGCGCCTCGGCTGCCGCGGCCTGCTCGGCGGCGAGCACCACGTTCTGCAGCAGCATCGCCCGGGTCATCGGCCCCACTCCCCCCGGATTGGGCGCGACGTGCCCGGCGACCTCGACGACGTCCCGGGCCACGTCGCCGGCGATCTTGCCGTCCACGCGGCTGACGCCCACGTCCAGGACGGCGGCCCCCGGCTTGACCATGTCGCCGGTGATCAGGCCCGGCACCCCGGCGGCGGCGACCACGACGTCGGCGGAGCGCACGTGCGCGGCGAGGTCCCGGGTGCCGGTGTGGCAGAGGGTCACCGTCGCGTTCTCCGTCCGCCGGGTGAGCAGGAGCCCGAGCGGCCGCCCCACGGTGATGCCGCGGCCGATGACGACGACCTCCGCCCCGGCGATCGGCACGTCGTAGCGGCGCAGCAGCTCGACGATGCCCACCGGCGTGCAGGGCAGCGGCCCGGCGACGTTCAGGACCAGCCGGCCCAGGTTCACCGGGTGGAGGCCGTCGGCGTCCTTGGCCGGGTCCATCGCCTCGAGGATGGCGCTCTCCTCGATGCCTTTGGGCAGCGGCAGCTGGACGATGTACCCGGTGCAGGCGGGGTCGGCGTTGAGCTCCTCCACCACGGCCAGCACGTCGGCCTCGGTGGCGGTCGCCGGCAGCTCGCGCTGGATGCTGGCGATGCCGACCTGGGCGCAGTCGGAGTGCTTGGCGTTCACGTACCAGCGGCTGCCGGGGTCGTCCCCCACCAGCAGCGTGCCGAGGCCGGGCCGATGACCGGCCGCGGTGAGAGCGGCCACCCGCTCGGTGAGCTCGGCGCGGATCGCCGCCGCGGTGGCCTTGCCGTCCAGGATCGTCGCGGGCACGCCGACAGTCTGCCGGAGAGGGTGCCGCCCACGTGGGTGCGGGCCTAGGGTCGGCAGCGGCGGGGCGTCGGTGCCCCGGCGACCTGCGGAGGAGCCCGATGACCGAGCGCTACCAGACCCCCACCGGCGCGTCCGCGTCGTCGGGGGCCGGACCGGCCACCACGCCGGCGTACTCGGACCGCCCCGTGGCGTTCCGCGGGCCGGAGAGCCTGGGCGGGCTGCTGCTGATCCTCGCCGGGATCGCCGCCGCCATCAGCCTGCCGCTGGACTGGCTGCGCGACCGCGACGCCAGCGGCTGGGCGCTGGTGCGCGATGCATTCGACGACCTCGGGGGGATCTTCGACGACGGCAGCTGGCAGCCCCTGGCCATCGTGCTCGGCGGCGGCCTGCTGCTCCTCCTGGGCATCGCCCTGTGGCTGCCGGCCCGCAGCCACCGGTTCGTCGGCGCGGTGGCGCTGCTGGTCAGCGGCGTCGTCACGGCCGCCGTGCTCGTCCCGCTGGCCGACGCCGGCTGGGACGTCGGTTCCTTCGGCCCGGGCTTCTGGTGCGGGATCGCCGTCGCCGTCCTGGGCCTGCTCGGCTCGCTCAAGGCGGTGCTGACCGGGCCCCGGTACCCGTCGAGGTAGCGCTCAGGTCTCGACGCGGGCGCCGTGGGCGCGGGCGAACTGCACCGCCTGGACGGCGTCGAGCCGCACGTCGGTCAGCTCGAAGGAACGCCAGTTCACCTCGTCGGTGGAGGCGCCGCGCAGGTCGGCGCCGCGCAGCTTCGCGTTCTGCAGCCGCGCCCGGTCAAGGTCGGCGCGGCTGAGATCGGTGCCGCGCAGGTCGGCGTCGGTGAGGTCGGCCTCCCGGAAGCGCTGGCCGGACAGCTCGAGCGCCGACAGGTCGACCCCGCGCAGCGAGGTCCACGACCAGTCGCAGTCGGTCGCCACCAGCGGCCGCAGCTGGGCTCCGAGGAACTGGGAACCGGTGAGCTTGCAGCCGTCGAACGTCGCGTCGAACAGCCGTGCCCGGTCGAACCGGCAGGAGAGGAAGGCCGTCCCCAGGTGCCGCGAGCCGCCCATGCGGACCCCGGTCAGGACGCACTCCTCGAAGACGCACCGGCGCGTGACCAGCTCCTCGAGGCCCGCGTCGTCGAACCGGCACCGGGTGAACGTGACGCCGTCGAGCTCGACCCCCCACCAGTCGACGCGCGCGAAGTCCTCCTCCTCGACGTGCGCACCTGCCTCCGGCGGCCGGACGTGCGGGCGGGCGGAGTGACGCATCAGTGGAGGCTCGATCCCGGTCGGTCGGCCCCTGCGCAGGGCCGCGCCGCGAGCGTGCGAGCGGTGGGAAGCACGGGGGTCCTCCTTCAGTGCGCGAAGTGCCGGGTGCCGGTCAGGTAGAGGGGCACGCCCGCGGCCGCGGCGGCCGCGACGACCTCCTCGTCGCGCACCGACCCACCGGGCTGGACGACGGCCCGCACGCCGGCGTCCAGCAGCACCTGCAACCCGTCGGCGAACGGGAAGAACGCGTCGGAGGCGGCGACCGCGCCGGTGGCCCGCTCCCCCGCCCGGGCGACCGCGAGGCGCGCCGAGTCGACCCGGTTGACCTGGCCCATGCCCACGCCGACGGTGGCCCGGTCGTGGGCCAGCAGGATGGCGTTGCTCTTCACCGCGCGCACCGCCCGCCAGGCGAACACGAGGTCGTCGAGGCCCGCGGCGTCCAGCGGCTCGCCGGTCGCCAGGGTCCAGGTGGTCGGGTCGTCGCCGGTGGCGTCGACGCGGTCCCGCGTCTGCAGCAGCAGCCCGCCGCTGATCGGGCGCGACTCCACGCCGGTCTCGGGCAGGTGCGGCAGCCGCAGCAGCCGGATGTTCTTCTTCCCCGTCAGCACCGCGACGGCGTCGTCGGTGAAGGAGGGCGCGACGACCACCTCGGTGAACACCTCGGCCACCTGCTCGGCCATCGTGAGGTCGACCTCGCGGTTGGCCGCGATGACCCCGCCGAAGGCCGACACCGGGTCGCAGGCGTGCGCCTTGCGGTGCGCGGCGGCGATGTCGGCGCCGACGGCGATGCCGCAGGGGTTGGCGTGCTTGATGATCGCCACGCACGGCTCGTCGTGGTCGTGGGCGGCCCGCCAGGCGGCGTCGGTGTCGACGTAGTTGTTGTACGACATCTGCTTGCCGTGCAGCTGCTCGGCGTGCGCCAGCCCCGGCCGGTCGGAGCGGTAGAGCGCGGCGGCCTGGTGCGGGTTCTCGCCGTAGCGGAGCACGTCGGCGCGCTCCCAGTTCCCGCCGATCCACGCCGGGAAGCCCGTCGCGTCGTCCGGGGCGAGCACGCTGCCCATCCACGAGGCGACGGCGACGTCGTAGGAGGCGGTGTGCCGGAACGCGGCGGCGGCGAGCCGCTGCCGCTCGGCCAGGGTGAAGCCGCCGGCGGACACCGCGGCGAGCACGTCGGCGTAGCGGGCCGGGTCGACGACGACGGCCACCGACGGGTGGTTCTTGGCCGCGGCGCGCACCATCGCCGGGCCGCCGATGTCGATCTGCTCGACGCACTCGTCCGGCGCGGCGCCCGAGGCGACGGTCTCGGTGAACGGGTAGAGGTTCACGACGACGAGGTCGAACGCCGCGACGCCGAGCTCCTCCAGCTGCGCGACGTGCTCGGGCCTGCGCCGGTCGGCGAGGATCCCGGCGTGCACGGCGGGGTGCAACGTCTTGACCCGGCCGTCGAGGCACTCGGGGAAGCCGGTGACCTGCTCGACGGGGGTGACCGGCACGCCGGCGTCGGCGATCCGCCGCGCGGTCGCGCCGGTGCTCACCAGCTCCACGCCGGCGGCGGCCAGCCCACGGGCCAGCTCCTCGACACCGGTCTTGTCGTAGACGCCCAGCAGGGCACGGCGGATCGGGGTGCGGTCGCTCATCTGGGGCTCTTCCTCGTCTGGCTCGGGCTGGTCTGTGGCGTGACGAACTCCGCCACCGTCTCCACCAGGAGCTCGCGCTCCACGTGCTTGATGCGTTCGTGCAGCGTCGCCTCGTCGTCCCCGGGCAGTACCGGCACCGCGCGCTGGGCCAGCACCGGCCCGGTGTCGACGCCGGCGTCGACCAGGTGCACGGTCGACCCCGTCGTGGCCACCCCTGCCGCCAGGGCGTCGCGCACCGCGTGGGCGCCGGGAAAGGCCGGCAGCAGCGCCGGATGGGTGTTAATCAGCCGGCCCTCGAACCCGGCGAGCACGGCCGGGCCGACGATCTTCATGAACCCGGCCGACACGACCAGGTCGGGCGCGAACCCGGCGATCCGGTCGGCCAGCGCGCGGTCCCAGGCGGCGCGGCCGGGATGGTCGCCGAGCGCGCAGACGAACGTGGGCAGCCCGCGCCGGCGGGCGTGCTCCAGACCGGGGGCGGGGGGGGGGGGGGGGGGGGGGGGGGGGGGGGGGGGGGGGGGGGGGGGGGGGGGGGGGGGGGGGGGGGGGGGGGGGGGGGGGGGGGGGGGGGGGGGGGGGGGGCGGGGCG